>JAADDM010000155.1 GCA_013153955.1 Gammaproteobacteria bacterium
CATACCGTGTCTAACTTGCAAAACATCAGTGAGAACACTTCTGCAGCGCGTTCTAACATTCAGGATGCTGACTTTGCAAAAGAGAGTGCGAGTTTGGCAAAATCTCAGGTACTACAGCAAGCGGGTATGAGCATGCTTAGCCAAGCGAACCAAGCTTCTCAAAACGTGTTGTCACTACTTAGATAGTAGTCGATCGTTCGTTTATGAGAATGTCTAGGTTCAATATGGAGGGAAAGATATGGATATTAACTCTATGTCAGAACCTGCTATTGGAGGTAACACTCTACCGTCGGCCAGCAAGCCTTCTGTAGAAGTGGTAAAGCCACAGCAGATTGAAGCGTCCGTTGCGACTTCTGCTCTGGAGCAGCGTCCCGTAACAAAGAGTGAAATGCTTGAGATGGTTGATAAGGCGAATTTAGCGCTTGAACAGCTTGATATGGGTATTTCGTTCTCTGTTGATGAAGGGACGCAGTCTTCAGTCATCAAAGTCATTGATAGACAAACTGATGAAGTTATTAGGCAGTTTCCGAATGAAGGGTCACTTAAAATGATGAAAACCATTCAAAGTTATCTGGATTCGATGCAGCAAAATAGCTTACCAGGAAAAGAAGGTTTGACAGGTGTCCTATTCAGTGAAATCATATAGTTATATGTGATTAACTGAAAAAGGAGGGTGTATGGCGACTTTAATCAATGTACAGCCTAACAACCTATCTACCATACCTAATGGTAATGCGACAAAGTCGACTACCTTGGGCGATGCTAACAGGCCCGATACAAAAGTGTCTTCTCATTCTATTGAGCAAGATACTGGAGTAGAGGGGCTTGGTGCACCGTCCGAGGTGACTGATCAAAGTATTGATTCTGTTGAATTAGACTCTTTACTGATTAAGATGAACTCACAGTTACAAACACTTCAAAATTATATGAAGTTTGAAAGAGATGAAAGCTCCCAATCAATGGTTGTTTTTATTAAGGACAGTGAAACTGATAAGGTAATTCGTCAGATTCCGACCCAAGAATTTTTAGCCATTTCTAAAAATATAGATGACTATTTAGAGATGCGCCAACAGTTGTCTGAAAAGACGCCGCCACCCATTGGTATGATTACCAATGAAACTGTCTAAAGGTGGCCCAGTTCCCTTGTGTGTTTAGCGGCCTTTTGGCCGCTTTTTTTGTTTTATAATAGTCTTAATCTGAATCCCGCTGGTAAGCAAGGCACTGGTGCCCTAAATAATTAAAGTAATCTGTTTTTGTGCCGATATGATAGATAGAATAAAAATATAATAAGCTTGGCATTTTTGGTGCTTAACGCCAATAATGTTAAAATTGAATTAGATTCCGACTGACCAGGAGCTCCCACATGGCAAATGAAATAGGCACCACGCTTTTAAACAGCCTAACAAATAGCACATTTGATATTGGTAATATGGCAAAAGTTTTGGCTGAAGCTGATGTGGCTGGCGCGACGGCAGCATTAGACTCAAAAGAAGCGAAAACCAGTACCGAATTAAATGCACTTACCTATGTTAAAAGCAATATGGAAGCTTTTCAGTCCTACCTTGTTGAGCTGTCCTCACCTACTATATTTCAGTCGAGAGAGGTTTCAACCTCTGACGAATCGGTTTTAACCATTCAAGCGACTGGTGCAGCGGCTTCCGCAGCTTATTCGATCGAATCTAAACAATTAGCGCAATCCCATACCTTAGTGGCAAATAAAAGCTATAGCTCAGCTTCGGATCTGATTTCAACCGGGACGCTCGATATTACGGTTGGCGGGCAGACGAAGAGTCTGGTTATTGATGCTTCAAACAATACCTTGGAAGGTTTGCAGAACATGATTAATAAAGGGGATTACGGTGTGAGCGCCTCTGTTATTAATAATGCAGGTCAGTACCAAATTATGTTCTCCTCAAAAATGACCGGTGCCGCATCAGAGATCGCCTTAACCGGGTTAAGTGACTTTGATGTTGCAGGCATGACCACCACCAGTGAAGCACAAGATGCGGTGATGAGTATTAATGGGTTAGATGTTGCCAACAGCACGAATGATTTTGGCGAAGTTGTGGATGGCTTAACAATCCAGCTTAAAAGTGTCTCAAATGTGACCCAGAGTGTTTCTATATCCTCTGACACTCAGAAAATTGTTGATACTGTTGCCAGCTTTGTAGACGTATATAATCAATTAGATACGATATTCGATGATTTAGGTTCTTATAAAACATTGACCCAAGAAGAGCAAGACTCTCCTGATTTTGATTACTTTGGAGACCTTGCAGGGAGCTCGCTTTTAAGAGATTTAAAAGAACAGGTAAGAAGCTCTTTAAGTGGTGCAGTGACGGAGTTATCCGACCCAAATACACTCGCCGCAGTTGGTGTCTCTTTTGACCGAAGCGGACAGCTCACCATTGACTATGATGTATTGAATAATATCGCGAGCAATAATCTATCCGCGTTAGAATCCGTTTTTTCAAAGGGAGGCACAAGCAGTGACCCTTTGATTAATGTAACCGGCAGTAGTGATAAAACCCTTGCCGGTGATTATGCGATAGATGTGACGCAAATGGCCGAAAGAGCGACTGTTTCAGGAGGGGCTGTGACCTACGCTGCAAATGAATACCGTGTCGGTGGCGACCGTGTACTAGATCCACAGGCTGCTTTAACGATTGCTTCAGGCGCCAGTATGCAAGTTTCTATTGGTGGTGCAGCGAATGTTGCCGTTAATTTTACAGCGGGGACTTATCTTAGTAAAGATGAGGTCGCGGCTCAAATGCAAACAGATATTAATACCGCCTTAGGGGGCGCATCGAGTGTCAGCGTCGGATTTGATACGGCACAGTCTCGCTTTGAAATAACCACTGCTGACGGAACAATCTCTTTAACGTCAGCGCTTGAGCTAGGGAATCAAAAATTCTCCCCGACCAGTAGTTATGCAGGAAGTCAGTTAATTGATATGTCAGCAGGTAACGGGACGTTTAATGTCTCGATTGATGGCTCTACCTCTGTCTTGGCAACGGTCAGTGCGGGTAAATATACATTAGACGAACTGTCTGTAGCCATGCAAAATAGTATTAATAGCCTATCTGAAGTGTCGAGCACAACGGCCAAAGTCAGCGTGTCTACTGATGGCGGGGCGCTGGGTGTTACTTCAACCCGTTTTGGGTTTGCTTCCAATGTGACCTTGTCAGGTTTTAGCAATATGGGGAATGCAGGACTGACCGCTGATTTAGCGGATGACGGCTTAAATATAGATGGTACGATTACGACCGCAGCTGGGGTGCTCAGTTTAGGGGGGTACGCTGATAGCGAAGACGGGCGTAAGGTAAAAATTTCGGACTTTGCTGTTATTGGAGGAGAGGCCGCCGCAGTGAGAGGGCTTGAGTTTGAAGTGTTGGGGGGTATAACAGGTCCAAGGGGCTCAATTACCTTTTCACAAGGCTTTGCCAGTCGCCTAGATGATACGATCAAACGTTTGTTTGAGGGGGATAATGGGCTGGTCACGCAGCGGTTGACATCTCTAACCGACAAAACGGATGATTACGAAGAGAAACGAGGTTCTTTAGATGCGCGGTATGAAAAAATGTTACTCAAGTATCAGATCCAGTTTTCTTCTTTACAGTCACTCTTGTCAAGCACACAGCAAACCAGTGATTTTTTAACCGCAACATATTCAAATAATAACTAGATACTGATAGGGGTTCACCATGAACTTAGCACTTAAAAAACAGTTTATTAAACAGTATTCTGATAACTATGTTGAGACCGCCGTTTCCGAGGCAACCCCGCATAAGTTAGTTGAGATGCTTTATGATGCCGCCACCCGAAATATTAAATTGGCTAAAGTGTTCATTCAGCAGGGAAATAATGAAAAGAAATCGGAGCATATCAATAAAGCCCTAGCCATTATTAATGCATTACGGGCTGGGGTTGATATGGATAAAGGGGGAGAGGTTGCTGGCAATTTATTTGACCTCTACGATTATTGCTATCGACGCCTTTTTGAAGCCTCATTGAAAAATGATACGGAGGTGCTGGATGAGATTCTATCGCATATTACCTCCGTCAGTGAAGCTTGGAAAGACATGCCTGAAAACTATCGGCGTGCCTCAAAGGCTCAGATTGACCAGATGAGCGCATGATGTGACCTCTTTAGAAAAGGCAAGGCTAACCCTGTTAGCCCATTCAAAAAACATGTTGTTGGCGGCTCAAGCACATAACTGGGCTCGGTTCTCAGAGCTGGAAAGTTTTTGGATGTCGATACTGAAAAAAGCAACTAAGGAGCACGGTGCTGAGCTAAATACCCTTGGTAAAGCGTTGATTGAAGACAATCAAAAGATTCAATCATTAATCGAAAATGAGCAGAAGCAACTGCTTGAAGCGCTTGAGCAAAGTAATAAAAATACCAGCTCGATTAAGTCCTATCTGAAATAAACCTACAAAAAACATTGCCATTATTTTGACATCCATCTAAAACCTCTATATAAAGGGAGTCTAGATGTATTAACTAATAGATGGC
>JAADDM010000239.1 GCA_013153955.1 Gammaproteobacteria bacterium
TAAAGCTATAGTTTATGAAATCGTTCCACCATCCAGAGCAAATGCGAAATGGCTTTTACTTAGAGCATTACGTACGGGACAGACAATGGTTTATGTAGATTCGGCCATTAATAAAAAAACTAATCGGCTAAAGTGGTTGCTCGCGGGACTAGGGCGGATAGTTCTAGGGAGCTCACTAGCAGTTATTGCTAGCGGATGTGTTATTGTAGGCAAGCATCATTGTGTCATTAAAGCCCTACGTATTGCCTCTAGAGGTGTCGGCATCTTAATGGCGTCTTTAAATGTTTGGTATGAGGAATACAAAACATAAGAAACGTTAACGTTATTTTATAATAATGATGAAATTAATACCGCTTCTTCTTTACGATGGGAATTGGCTCTCACAAGGATCCACGCATTCCTACTTACACAGCGCTCCGATGCAAACGACAGATCTGAATAGGCCCGTAAAAATTCCGCATACAAAATTAATCTTTATACTGAAGGTCGAGAAGGAAGGTAATCATTTGTACTTTTGGTACTTAAGAAGGCAATTGCAACCTCACGACACATTGTTTACTAGAGTTCCTGCGTGTGGCGGAGTGGCTTCAGTAAATAGCCACAGGAAACGCGCGACCCTTCTACCAAGCAAGACGCATTCTTATATTTCATATTATCCACGAAGGCCTGTTGATCAGGGACGCAACTAAAGCCCAAGGGGTCAACCCTAAAGCAGCTCAGGCGTTACCAGGAGGAAAGGGGAGCTGGTCTCTTAAACCGAAGCTACTCTCCCGACCAAAACGAAGCTCAAGATGCACCACAGGGGCACTTAGAGATGATAGAGAAGATAATGAAAGTGTTCTGCCGCCAACGCCGGCCCCACCACGCCATCGCCCACAAGGTTAGGGTCCCCCAGATCGCGTGGCCCTTATCCTTAAGAACCTTTACTACCTAGAACCCAAGGCCCTACCTAGGCGCTTTGAGGTAGAGGCGCCGGGCGTACTCCTGCACCTGCACACTAAGAAGCTGATCCGCTTTAAGAAACCGGGGCACCGCGTGACCGGGAACCAACGCAAGGCTTCTCCTGGGGCCGATATACGCCGCGATGTACGCTTATATCCGCCTGGCTTACGTGGAGGTCAAAGAACGAGCGTAAGGAGAGCTCAGTGGCCTTTCTGCTATCCATACTGCGCTATTGCAGGATGGGCGTTCGGATTCAAGCGGTGATGACTGATAGTACCAAAGACTTCCAGTCTAAGCGTTCCCATAGTGTGCTCAGTCAGCTAAGTATCCGGCACGAGACCATACTACCGTACACTTCGAAAGTAAACGGAAAGACAACCGCACCGAACGTTCAATTCAATAGAAATTATAAGCGAATGTTAACTCAACCTTCGCTAAGTCTCTAACTAGATTGTAGTAACACTTGAAGTTGGTTGCTATAATAACATGGGTGACTATACAGAAGGTACATAGAATTCTAGGTTATTTATCAGGAGCACCAAGGGTTTCAACTCGCCCTGAAGCAGCTGCTTCAGGGCCTAGATCTCATATGTTGGGGGTAATGCGTGCATTCGAACGCCTTGGTTGGGAAGTACAACAATTTATAGTAGGCGACCAAGTACCTTTGAGTTGGGTTACCAAGGAGGCAGACGTAGAATTAAGTTCTAGCTATGCCAAACGTTTAATCGCTGATTTAGCTCGTCTAGGAATGGCTGTTGCAAATAGATTTCTTGCGGTTTGGAAAGTCCGCCAGGTGGACTGGGTATACGAACGCTTTGGCGCTTTTCAATTTCTTGGGTATGGTTTCCAACGCAGAGGAATACCCTGGATTTTGGAGACGAACGGCTTATTTTTTAATGAGGCTATAAAAGACCGTAGTACGTTGGCTTTGGCTTCGATAGAGCGGCATCTGGAGATTTGGGCATATAAACAAGCGGATGTAATTATTAGTGTAACCGATGAGCTTAAATCACTATTAATTAGACATGGAATAAATCCACAAAAGATTTTAGTAGTACCTAATGGCGTAGATATTGAATACTTTAATCCTGAACGCTTTCAGAGTGAAGTGCAACATTTATTGTCGCAACATAGACGACCTATTATTGGTTTCGTAGGGACATTAGTTACCTGGCAAGGGCTAGATTTATTAATACAAGCTATTGCAGACCTCCGATCCGAAGGTCTGGATTACAATTTAGTTGTTGTTGGTGACGGACCGATGCGGGCTTATTGGGAGCAGTTGGCGCGCGAGTTAGGCATATATGATCGAATAAAATTCCTAGGTCGCGTGCCCGGTGATAAAGTGCCCAGCTACATTGCAGGATTTGACTTGACCTTTTCCGGCCAAGTGATCTTAAGCTCAGGTGAAATGTATCATTCACCGCTTAAACTTTATGAGTATATGGCTATGGGCAAGCCAGTGGTAGCTTCCGCTTTCACGGATGCAAAGCGTCTTGTAAGAGAAGGAAAAACCGGATATCTTTTTGAACCAGGGAACCTAGAGGACCTAAAGCGAGTCTTAAGGCAAGCCTACGCGGAGCAAGAAGCGTGGCCTGAGATGGGCAAAAAGGCTCGGGCAGAAGTCGTTGCTAAACATAGCTGGGAAGCTCGCGTAAGAGAAATGGTGCCTAAGATCGAAGCGATTTTGGAGGCAAAATATGGAACGCCTTACCCTGCTCGGCGTGGAAATGGACCTGGTAAATATGACTGACCTCCATGCGGCTATTGAGCAGGCGGTGATGAAAGAGCAAAAAATAATTATAGCAAATCACAACCTACATAGTATCTATTTATTTCACAAAGATCCTAAGATGCGCGCTTTCTATGCTAAAGCCAAGTTGATCCACATAGACGGAATGCCACTCATATATTGGGGGAAGCTCATGGGTCAACCATTGGAACGAAGACATCGAACAACTTATGTCGATTGGGTAAGGCCACTTATGAGAGAATCGGTGCGCCATAGTTGGCGAATATTTTATCTAGGGGGTAAGCCTGGGATTGCGGAGAGAGCAGCCGAAACCCTTAGGTCCGAATTTCCTGGGCTACAGTTACAGACTCACCATGGCTTTTTCGACATAAAGGGCGAAGAAAACCAAAAAATTATAGAAAAAATTAATGAATACCGGCCACACGTACTTATGGTAGGCATGAGCATGCCTAGGCAAGAGCATTGGATACTAGACAATTTAGAAAAACTCAACGCTAATGCCATTTTAACTGCAGGAGCTTGCTTCGACTATGTAGCCGGAGCTGTACCCACCCCACCCCGTTGGATGGGTCAAATGGGGCTTGAATGGTTATATCGACTTTTTACAGAACCGAGAAGATTGTGGAGGAGATACTTAGTAGAACCTTGGTATTTAATTCCATATGCATATAAGGATATTCGCCAACACTTCCGGCGATTAAATTCGTAAACTTTATGAGCACTCTACAAGGGCCAGGATGAAAGCATGCATACTAGCAAGCGAGCTTACACTCATCTATCGCACGCGCGCCGCTTCCAAGAAAGGCGTTGGGTGTCTTTACTATTATTTGCCGTAGACCTTTTAGCCTTAGAGCTTGCGCTTTGGCTTGCATGGAATACACGTATTTTACTTATACGTTGGATTCCTGCACAACTAAGCCCTGACCAATTTCATAGCATGATGCTTGCAGTAACACTTTTGCCCGCCATACAAGCTTTACGAGGAGCCTACCCTGGATATGGTATAGGACCAGTGGCGAGGTTTCGCGATTGGAGTTACGCTATTGTGTTTTTCTTTAGCGCCTTGACCGTATGGGATTACCTCATCCTGGAAGGCCGCTGGTCTCATGGAGTACTGATAATCGCAGCGGTTTATGCGCTAATTATTTTACCTTTAATTGAATCCCTAACAAGAGAAATTCTTGTTCGTTTGGGCGTCTGGGGTACACCAGTGGTGATTTTTGGCGCAGCTCAAACGGGACACCTCATAACTCGACTCTTGAAACAAAACCGTGCATTGGGCTTAGTTCCAATTGCAATTTTTGATGACGATCCTGCAAAAAGCGGCACCAATATAGAAGGAATACCAGTGATGGGCCCAATTAGAATTGCAAACGACTGGGCCAATCAAGCGCAAATTGCAATTTTAGCCATGCCGGGCCTTCAAAGAACACACACCGCTAAATTGATGCATTACTTGAAGTTTCCCCGCATTATATTGGTGCCCGACCTCATAGGGCTTGAAAGTCTTTGGGTGCAAACTAGAGATTTAAATGGCATTTTGGGTTTAGAGGTTCGCAAAAATTTTATAATTTCTAAAAATCGAATATTAAAACGTTTTTTAGATTATATGTTGGGCATTCCTTTGGCGATACTTAGCGCACCCCTTATTGGGATACTGGCGCTATGGATTAAGTGGGTGAGTCCCGGTCCAGCTTTTTATTTACAGGAAAGGGAGGGGTATAAAGGGCGCCCCATCAAAGTTTGGAAGCTCCGTACCATGTATCCCGACGCCGAAGTACGCCTAGAACGTTATCTGGCTGAAAATC
>JAADDM010000058.1 GCA_013153955.1 Gammaproteobacteria bacterium
GATTTTAGGCTGGCTATTCGGTTTGCGCGATCGGACATTTTAGACTCATCATTTTAAATTTCTTAACCGCGTATTTTAACCGAATGAGGGGAGCAGGTGTTAGAGAAATTAATGTAGGCTTAATTTGCCATAGATGATTTAACCCGCCAAGAGATCATCCATGTTTTGCGGTAGTTGTTCAGTCTTTAATTTAGTATATAAACGATAGGAAACAACTCTGTCTCGACCGGTTGATTTAGCGTAATAAAGCGCCTCATCTGCTTGTTTAAAGAGGGTCTCCAAACAGCTGTTTGGCTGCATTTGCACAACCCCAGCGCTGAGTGTAACGGGTTGCTGATGCTCAAATTTGGCAGCGCGAAGGGTGCAGAGAATGTTGTCGGCAATATTTTGCGCTTCAGACTCGCTTGTGTGTGGGCAGATGACTAAAAACTCTTCGCCTCCCCAGCGGCCAATCGAGTGCGGTTTATGGAGTGTTTGTTGGAGTATCTGTGAAATTTTCACTAAAATTTTATCGCCAACTATGTGGCCAAAATGGTCATTAACCTGTTTAAAATGATCAACATCTAAAAGGATAATGCTAAAGGTCTGCTGTCCGGCTTCAAACAGGGCTAAGTTATCCGCTAAAATTAGGTCAAGCTTGAGGCGGTTATAGACTTGGGTCAAGGCATCTGTGGTGGATAGGTTTTGTAGTATACGGTTCTGGGTTTGTATTTTAGAGTTGGCGGCTTCGAGTTTGAATACATATTTCTTTTGTATGTACAATCTAATCGATCCTGCGATGAGCAGTAATAATAGCAGGGCCAACGTTGGCCATAAATACCATAAGTAAGCAGGTTCACTCTCTTCGGTGATGTTGACGGTGACCCAGTTATTTCTGATTTGCAGGTGCATGGAGGCTGGAATGGAGAGGACTGCTTTGGATAAAATGCTTAATAGCACTTGATCATCATTGCGAACAGCGATATTGAGTGCCAGTTTATCGACAAATTTACCAGAAATTTTTAACTGCCCGGTATAGTTATCTTGAAGGAGGTATGCGCTGGCTGCCAGTGCGCCTAGCTGCCCGTAAAGCGCCCCTGAAATGACTTGGTCAAACCCTGATTTTAGGGTGTTGGTGTCCACTAAGTGAATGTTTTTATAGTGGCTCCTTAGGTGCTCGCCATAGGAGTAGCCACTGCCAACCCCGAGTTTTTTATCTAAAATCTGTTCAATAGAATTGACGAATGGTTTGTCCATTTGAGTTGTCAAAACCAGCGGGACACTGATAACAGGAGGGGTAAAGTTCCAGTGCTTCATGCGTTCTTTTGAGCTTGAGGCAAGCGATAAAATATCACACGCTCGGGTCTGTCCTTTGGCGAGTGATTCGCGCCAGCTTTGAGTGGGTACCAGTGTAAAGGGGATGCCTAATTTATTTTCAAAAAAAGCATAGTATTCAGAACCAATACCAATATGTCGCCCATTATCTATGCTTTCATAAGGCATCCAATGTGGATCAACACAGAGGGTTATGTTTCCCTTTTTTAAAAGATAGGCTTGTTCTTTAAGGGTGAGCAGAGGGCCGTAACTGAGTTCACCAACTTCTGCTTCGATTACTTCAACAGAGGGTTTGTGGATGTCTTTTTCTGCATGACTGGCAGGGATAGTCGGTTCGGCTTTATCGATAATAGAAGAGTGAACTTTGAGCAGAGCGGTTAGGGTCTTAGGGCGATGGCTTAATGCGTACGCCCAGCCTTTATTGCTGGCTTTAATAAAGTTTAATGTGTTTGCTGGGTTTTGAAGCGCGTAGCCCAAAGAGGTTGAAAGTACCATGTCTGCATCTGTGGGGCGTTCATGAGATGAAGTGGCAGCCTCTTTAGATAAAATGGGAGAGATAAAGGTCTGCGGGGGGTATGTAAAATAATTTGCCAGTAGAACAATCGAGCTGTCTTTAAGGGCTTCAGCATCAATGCCTAGTGGGCGTAGAACGAAATGGGTTGGATTATCTAATGCTGGTTGAGATACATTGGCATGAGAGGGGAGGTTAAAATGAACTAAAAATCCAGCCTCTCTATAGAAGCCTTGTTCTTTGGCCATAATAAAACCGGCAGATTGAAAAGGGTGCTTTTCGTCAAGTTGTAAGTTCACTTCTTCCAGTGAAGCAGAGGCCGCTAAACTGGATTGAGAGGACAGCAGTAATAGTAATAATATCCAGTTTTTCAAATACCTACCCCTTAACGTGAAGGCTTGATTCTATCATGTAATTTACTTATTCCCCTAGTGTTTAAAGTGTTTTTAGTGCGCTTTGTTATCGGCGGCTTAATCTAAAACTGTACCGTAACCTGATTACGGCCATTTTCTTTGGCAGAATAAAGCGCCGCATCAGCCTGATTAATCGCTTTTTCGAGGGTGTCTCCTGAGTAAGTCAGGCCTATGCTAAGGGTAAATTGTGCCTCGGTTTTAATAAGGGCTTCGCGCTCAACCGTGCAGCGGACCCTTTCACAAAGTGTTTCAATCTCTGTTGCATCTTCCGTCTCTCCCATGACACAGAACTCCTCTCCTCCAAACCGAGCGACAAGGTAGTTTGAAAAGACCACAGAGAGTGTTTGGGCGACAAACAAAATGGCTTCATCGCCTTTCTGGTGGCCAAGGGTATCATTCACTTTTTTAAAGTGATCTATATCAGCCATAATCGCAAAAAAATACTTTTTTTGGGCTTTTAACTGGTTAAAGAGCAGGTTTCCGGCCTTAAAAAAATGACCTCGATTGTAGAGTCCGGTGAGAGCATCTGTTTGCGAAATATGTTCGATGTGCCTAAAGTTTCTGGCCTGGCTTATGTTTTGATCGACACGTACATAAAACTCTTCGGCGCTAAAACGGGTGTTGTAGAAGTCATTGACACCATACTTCATTAACTTGATGGCATAGGAGATTCTTGCACTGGGCTCGCAGGCCATGATAGGGAGTTGATTTTGGTTGAACTGTTGGCGAATGGTATCTACGAGGGCATAAACTTCATTGTTGACAAATTGTTCAGTGGAGTCAAATAACAGAAGGTCGGGCGGGCTGTGTTTTAAATCGTTCAAGAGTTCAGGGCTGTTTTCATAGAGCGAGACATGGTAGCGATGTATCCGTAACATGCCTAGCAGCTTGGCGGTCATCGTGGGCTTGGTGCTTAAAATCCAAATGGATCTTTGGCTATTTTCATAGATTCTATAGGCGGTCTGTGCAGCATAACGGATGGAGGAGATGCCATCTTTTAATACATAATCAGCCACTTTAAGCTTAAACATAGATTTTCGAACGGCGTCATCATAAGTTCCTGTGACTACAATGGTGGTGATATGGTGTTTTAGAAGCGCTTTAATGGCTTCGCCATTTGGCGCGTCAGGTAAGTTCATGTCGCTTAAACAGACGCTTATTTTAACGCCCGTGGAAAGCAGCTCATTCATACTCGCTAAGGAGTCACAAAGGTAAATTCGGTGTTGCGTTAATTTAGACAGTTCAGCTTTAAGCAAGCGGGCCATGGATTTTTGATCTTCAACAATGAGGAAGGCATCTTGATGCATAGAAAGGGATTCCATTTTGATATGAATGAAGTGATAACAGTCACGATATCGACAAATATTTAATTATAAAGGCTATGCTCAAGTTAAGGCAATTTAAGCGTGTTGGAAACACATTAAAGCGAAGCATTGAATGAGTCTTGAATCAAGCAGTGACTTCAGGGGAATGTAGAGTTTTTTTTGCTATACTGGCGCTGCATTTTTTTGGGGGATGTGCTCTCCTGATCATGCCTGCTAAATAGACTTAAAGTGCGTTTTAAGTTATCTTAATTTAAACTATACACACTGGATATCATTGATGCTTTGCCAAGTTTTCCCTGAACAATATCAAGCCCAACTGGATGAAAAAAGCCAACGCCTTCAAAGCCTTGTCCCCTCTTTAAAAGCTCTGACGGTTTTTGAATCAAGCCCCCAACACTACCGTGCCCGTGCGGAGTTTAGGATTTGGCATGAAGAGGATGAGTCTGACTACATCATGTTTAATCAAGAGACCAAAGAGAAGGTCAAGATTAAATACTGTCCGATGGCGATTGAATCTATTGCCAATTTAATGCCCCAGCTGATGGCCGCGATTAAAGCAGAAGATGTCTTAAGGAAAAGACTCTTTCAAATTGATTTTTTGGCCACTCTGAGTGGCGAGATGTTGGTGACGTTGATTTATCGTCGTGGTATTGAAGGTGACCAGTTCTGGTTAGATGCTGCCAAGGCTTTAAAAGCAAACTTGCCGATTACCCACATTATTGGGCGAGCAAGAAAGCAGAAGTTATTGTTGGATCAAGACTATGTGGTTGAGCAACTGATGGTGGATGATAAGCCTTTTACCTACCAGCAGATTGAGAACTCTTTTACCCAGCCGAATGCTGAAGTTGCACAAAAAATGCTGCACTGGGCACGAAAGGTCTCTAAAAGAACCGATGGCACAAGTGGCGATTTAATTGAGCTTTACTGCGGTAATGGAA
>JAADDM010000079.1 GCA_013153955.1 Gammaproteobacteria bacterium
AGTTTGCCGGGTATGGTTTTAACAAATCCCACTCAGCGGCCTATGCGCTGGTCTCCTATCAGTCAGCTTGGCTTAAAACACACTACCCTGCCGAATTTATGGCCGCTCAAATCTCTTCTGATATGGACAATACTGAAAAAGTCGTTCATATGGTAAATGAGTGTGGCTCAATGGGCTTAGAAGTGCTCGCGCCTAATGTAAATACAGGGGAAATTCATTTCAAACCACACGGCGAAAATACCGTAAATTACGGCTTAGGCGGCATCAAAGGTGCTGGAGAGGCGGCGCTAGAAGGGGTGATTGCAGAGCGTAAATCGGGCGGCCATTATACTGATTTATTTGATTTCTGTTTGCGAGCAGGGAAGAAGGTGAATAAACGTGTACTTGATGCTTTAGTGCGAGCAGGGGCATTTGATAGTCTGCACAGCAACCGTAAAGCGGTGCTTGATAGTATACCTATGGCTTTAAAACAGGCTGTTCAGCAGATTAAAAATGATGAATTTGGTCAGAATGATCTGTTTGGCGAGATGCTCTCTGTTGAGGCAACGGGTTCAACACAGTTATTGGACGTGGCTGAAATGCCTGAAAAGCTCCGCTTAAAAGGCGAAAAGGAGACGCTTGGGCTTTATATGACAGGCCACCCGATTGATATCTATCGCCAAGAGCTCACCACATTGGTCACAGGCAACCTTGCTGGGCTACATCCTGAAAAATGGAAGGACCGTACCGTAGCAGGTCTAGTCGTGGAACTTCGCAACAAAGTCACTAAGTCTGGAAGGCGAATGGGCTTTGCAACCTTGGATGATAAAACTGCAAGACTGGATATTGTGATGCGTCCGGAACTCTATGAATCGATCAAAGAGACGATTAAGGTTGATATGGTCGTGTTAATTACTGGAGAAGTGGCTGAGGATACATTTAATGGCGGGATTAAGATGGATGCTAAAACCATTGTCAGTTTGGCGGAGGCGCGAGTGGACAAGGCGAAGGCAATTAAATTGACGGTTCATGAGGGGTTTCCACAACAGCGTGTTGCAGCACTTAAAGTATTGCTAAGCAGTTATGAAACAGAGGTGACACGGGGGTTGCCTATTATTATTGATTACACAAATTCAGTCGCGACGGTACAGATGAAAAGTCACGATGAACGACAGTTTTTTCCGGATGATGAGCTGCTTGAGGCCTTGTTTGCAGAGGGCTGGCAACCTGAGGTAATACTTAGCTGACCACAAAATAAGTGATGGGACGCTGTACAGAGGGTGAAAAGCCATTTAACCAAGCTTGGTTAAATGGCTTTTTTGGGTAGAAAGGATAAAACTAATCACTGGATTTATGTTTCATATAGAGGGTCATATCCTCGCTATTTAAAGGTCGGCTAAAGTAATAACCTTGAATAATATGGCAGCCATTTTCGATGACAAATTGGCGTTGCGCTTCGGTTTCGACGCCCTCCGCGACCACGGTTAAATTAAGGGAAGTTCCAAGGGCAATAATCGCTTTAGAGATGGCTTGATCCTCTTCATCATTTGCGACATTACGAATAAAAGATTGATCTATTTTGAGTGTATCTATTGGAAGTTTTTTTAAGTAGGAGAGGGATGAGTAGCCTGTGCCAAAATCATCCACCGCGAGCGTGATACCTAGTGACTGAATACGTTTTAAAATAGAAATTGCATTTTCAGGGTCTTTCATAATTTGCCCTTCAGATATTTCCAGCTCAATCCACTGTGCTTTCAGGTCTATTTCGCTCATAAGGTCAGTGATAAAAGAGATAAAATCTTTATGGTAAATTTGCTGTATGGCGAGATTGAGAGAGAGGGTTCCGGGGGTTAAACCGAGTGATAACCAACGTTTAAATTGCAACATCGCTTCTCGCATCATCCAGCGATCAATGGCAATAATGAGCCCTGTTTCTTCAGCAATCGACATGAAATTGATGGGGGTGACTAACCCTAAAACAGGGTGGCGCCAACGAATAAGTGCCTCTGAGCCGGTCAAAAGGTTGGTCTCTGCATCAATTTTAGGCTGATAGTAGACTGAGAATTCATTATTTTCTAGTGCCTCACGTAGACTGACTTCCATAGCAAGGCGTTCAACAGCACTATCGGTCATGGCTTTGTTATAAAATCGGTGGGTATTGCGGCCACTGCCTTTTGCTTGATACATGGCTGCATCGGCATGCTTTAACAAGGTTTCAGTGTCTTGCCCATCATCGGGGTAAAAAGCAGCCCCGATACTCATGGTTGCATGAAAATTATGCTGCCCAAGCTGAATGGTTTCTGACAAGCTTTGGCCTAGCTTCTTGATGGCTTGGTTGACGGCCTCAACCGTATCCGATTCCTCTAATATAATGGTGAATTCGTCACCTCCCAGTCTGGAAACGGTATCCTTCGTTCCCAGTGCGCTTTGTAGTCGTAATGCAACTTGTTGAAGCATCTCGTCACCAATACTGTGGCCTAGGGTGTCATTAATCTCTTTAAAGCGATCAAGGTCAATAAACAGCATAGCAAATTTTGTGTTGCGCTGTTTGGCGTGATCGATTGCTTGTGAGAGTCGGTCAATAAAGAGGGTTCTGTTGGGTAGGTTTGTCAGCGAGTCATAGTGCGCTCTATAGGCCAGCTCATCCTTCTGCCTTAGAATTTCTTGTTGCGCCTCAACCTGTTTTGTTACATCTATCAATGTGGCAAATACGGCGATGGTCTCTCCCGCTTTATTTTTGTGGGGCTTAGACTTATGTTGTACGTGATGAAGGGTGTTGTGCTTGTCAATAATACGGTGTTCACTAAAGGAGGGCTTACCTTGCAGCACTCCTTGCTCAAAACAGGTTCGAAAGGCATCAATATCATCTGGGTGCACATGAGACATGGCGGTCTCAATGCTAAATTCAATCTCATTGGGCTGGTAGCCATAAATAAGATAGGCTTCTGGTGAGAGGTGCATTTGGTGGGTAATTAGGTTTATTTCACAACTGCCCATGTGTGCAATATGCTGAGCATCTTCTAACTGCTTTCTGCTTTTGGTCATTTCGCTAATATCAATAATGGCTGCGACATGGACGGGCTGGTCTTTCCATATCATTTCCTGAGTACGCACCATGCAGTCAATCGCCCGTCCAGATTGATGTTTAACTTTTATTGGATAGACATCCTTTTGGAGATTGTTGGTATTTTCAATGATCAAAGGCAGGTCTTCGGGGAAAATGAAATCAATCACCTTTCGACTTAAAATATCTGCGATAGAGTAGCCTGTTAATTTGCTGGCATTTTGATTTGTATGAATGCAGCTGTACTGAGCATCATAAATAATGAGGGCGTCTAGGGTGGCATCCAGTAGTATTTTTAAGGTTTCATCGGTTGCTTTTAAGGCATTGCGAAGATTGACCTCTTCGGTAATGTCTCTGCCGCTGCCAACGGTGCCTATCAATTCTCCCTCGCAGTTGTAAAAGGGCGCTTTATGAACCTCAAGGTGACAAGGCGTGCCCTTAATGTTACCTGATTCAACGAAGCGCATGGGCTTCATATACTCTAGCGTTACATCATCTGTATTTAAGCAGAGTTCGCCAAATGTGTGCCAATCAGGTCGGTTTGGGTGCTTTTCCCGTTCACGTTGTGCAAAAAACAGATCATTTTTACCAAGAGGCTCTTGAGTGTCCTTGGCCATTAATAGACCGTCACACAGGGCTTGATTTGTAAAGAGGTAGCCCCCGGATAGATCTTTTGCCCAGAGCATATCAGGTAAATTGTTTGCTAAAGAGTTTAGAAACTGGAGGCTTGTTGGGGGATGTTGCATGTCTTGAAGCAGGCGGCCTTCAAAGACCAGTAGCTCTATCGGGCTGTTTAGAGGGATGGTATTCACAATAAATTGATAGGTTCGCTGCTTCCAGGGAAACTGTATGACTTGGTGTTTTTTATGGGTAACTTTTTGAAGAAGCTGGGTGATGAAGTTAAGCATCTCATGCTCATCAATCAGGCGTGTTAATGCATGATTCATGTGAGAAAGTGCATAGTCAACCCGTTCGAGGGGATTGGGGAGGGTTGAATCGTACTGAAGGATGAGGCATAAAGCAGGCATTAATTTTACATCCTTACAATGAGGAGGGCATTGCTCTATCTTAATCTAAAATCACCCTAGAAACAATAAGGGTTATTTTAGGTAAAGTACGCCCCTTTTTTTGTCTGCGCCAAGCGTTGCATCCTCTTAATTAAGGCGCGCTTTTTCGCCCTAGCAAATAATATGTTGCGATAAAAAAAACTAGTTGAAATACCCCTGCTTTATGAAGGGTAGAGTGCTAGACTTAAAAAATACAAGTATGCAGAGCTAAACAAGCGAGCGCGCTTTACGAGGAGCCTGTTTGCGGCTGAGTCATTAAAAAAAACTGGAGTGGTTATGTCTAAGATAGAGTCAATTTTAACGGAAACACGTGTATTTGAAGCTTCGGATGAGATTAAGTCATCTGTTGCCATTACGGAAGAAG
>JAADDM010000325.1 GCA_013153955.1 Gammaproteobacteria bacterium
TAGGAGAGGCGGTAAGTGAGGATGCACACCACCTAACGGAAGCCCCTGCTTGGTTTGATGCGGATCAGTTTGTTGAGGGGGCGAAAGGCCACTTTATCAGCTTACAAAAAGCGTGGGACAGTGCCGATTTATCTGAAGTAGAGTCTTACTGCTCACCTGAGTTATTCGCTGAGATTAAGGCGGAAATGCAAGGCATGAAAGCGGGCGATAATGAAACCGTTGTGGATACCTTGAATGCCGAGCTTGCTGACATGGCGATTGATGGCGAGTACTTTATTGCCAGTATTCGTTTCTCAGGTTTTATTCAAGAAGATTCAGCAGAAGGGGCGCACGCTTTTAATGAAGTTTGGCACATTCGCCGTCTAGCAAATGACGAAGGTACTTGGCAGGTGTCGGGTATTCAGCAAGGCCATTAAATAATAGGTTAAGCGCGTTTAGTATTTAATTGTGAGGAGTGTGATATGCAGATAGAACAGACGAACATTAGCCCCAGCTTAGCTCAAAGGCTAACATCTTTTAAGGGGATAAATACGCCGCGACATCTTAAAGTTACTTTGGCATTAACAATGGTCTCTATTTTGAGTTTAGGGGGCGTAACAGGGTGTTCTAAAGATCCTGTTAAGTTGGTCTCCGCTCAGTTTGTGGATAATGTGGATAATGGGTCAGGTAACTTTGACCGTATGCTGCAAATTTGTTTCTCAAAACCGATTTCCTCAGAGTACTATCATAAGGTCGTCCTGGTCACTAAAGAGAATGTGAAGATTGCGGGGGGTAGCTTGTTAAGACCTCTATTTTCAGACCCTGATAATAAGTGTCAGCTGCGTAATGTGTACTCTTATATTAATAAAAATTCGCCGCTAGATGCACGTCAGTTAATCAAAGATTATGTGGTGCCGGGTAATGTTAGCCAGTTATTAATTCAGGTTTATAATGAGAAGCCTGAGGGCAAAGAACGCCCAATTGCTGAGAAGTTATTCAAAAACCTATAACGCTCTATTGTTTACATGATGAGAGTGAATGTAACGGTTAGAGTAAATTAAACAACCAGGCCTGGTCAGCGTTTCGCGACCAGGCTTTTTTTATGCAAAGAGATGCTATGCCACAGTCAATCCTAAATTCAACTCCTTGTCAGAACGGCACGGAACCTTCTCAAGATAATCCTGCCGATTTGGCCTGTCTTAATTATGCCTTTGGCGTGCCCGACTGCCAGGCACTCTATAAAGTCATTCCAGAGGATTTTGTGGTGGAGGAGCAAATTGCCTTTGAGCTTAGTGGAGAGGGAGAGCATCTTTGGTGCTGGGTTGAAAAACGGGGTGAGAATACCGATTGGGTGCTGCAACAACTGGCTAAGTGGGCGAGCGTTTCACCCAGTAAAATTGGGGTGGCGGGTCAAAAAGATCGTCATGCTGTGACACGACAGTGGTTTAGTATTCAACTACCAGGCCTGGTTAATCCAAAGGTCGATGAATTTAGACTCAATAATGTAACGATTTTAAAGACAACTCGGCATCAGCGTAAGTTACAAACAGGCGGTTTATCGGGTAATCGGTTTACGGTTACTTTAAGAAATATTACCTGTAACGCAGCTGAGACGGATGTCATTGAAACTTTGCAGGCTCGATTACAAAAAATTCAAGCAGAGGGGGTGCCAAATTACTTTGGTGAACAGCGTTTTGGAATTCATGGCCGTAATATCAAACAGGGTGAGAAACTTTTGGTAGGCGAACTGCCTAAGGTGAAGCGTAATCAGAAAAGTATGTACCTTTCAGCTATTCGGTCATGGATGTTTAACTGCCTATTAAATGAGCGCATTAAACAGGGAAGTTGGAATCGCCTGTTACCAGGGGATATTCTTCAGTTAGAGGGCTCAAACAAATGGTTTGTAGACGATCAATCCGAAGGGTTGTCTGAGCGTGTGATGGTTCAAGATATTCACCCTACGGGGGCACTTTTCGGTAAAGGAGACCTGCCAACTAAAATGGTTGCAAGAGAGATAGAGGATGCTGTAGGAGATGGTTTTAAGAGCTGGGTATCAGGCTTAGTTGAGTACGGTGTTGATCAAGATCGTCGAGCGCTAAGACTACTGCCTAAGGACTTTGAGTGGCAGTGGGTAATGGACTCAAGTGAAGAGGATGAGGCGCTGCATGAGGCCTTTTCAGTGTTAGAGGTTGACGGGTGGAAGGCTGCGCCCGTTCTAAGGCTGTCTTTTAGTTTGCGATCTGGGAGTTATGCGACGATGGTAATGCGTGAATTGATTCAAGGCAGTGATTATCAAGCGGTGTTAAAAGATAGACAGCGTGTTCACTCATAAAGGGATGCCGTCTTAGTGTGTTTAATGAACCATTATTGACAGGCATAGAGTTTAAACAGGCAGGCCTGGTTGTTTTAAATGCGTTTAAAATAGACACTGTTTAATATTGTTTAAATCGCGTACTAATTATGTACGGGCTTAGTTGTTTTGGCTAAATTGATTTTGAGAGCCACATAAAAAAACCGCTTATAAAAGCGGTTTTTTTATGTCTGAAATTACGAGTATTCGCCTCCTGTTTTAGAAGTCCGACCACTCATCACTATCATCCCTTGCTGGTTGTGTTGGTGCAGGGGCTTGTAAGGCGGGTGCCTGTGTTGCTGTTGTCGATTTGCGAGTGTGGGTCGACTGAGCAGGTTTAGCCTTAGGCGCTGCTGGTGCAGGCGTGCTGGCCATCGCTTCTAATGCATTGTGCTGTGCCATCATGCCAGCCCCATTTTCCATATATCTCTCAAGTTGGTTGATTAGGCCAATGACAGATTCACTGGCTTCAGCCAACTTACTCATCTCTTCGTTAGCGGTTTGGATATCACCAATATCTTTAAGCTCTAGTATCTTGCCAATGAAGCTATGAAGTTCAGCGTGTTCGCGCTCTAATTCAATGAAGGCTGGAATGCCTTTGTAATCTTGGCCGTGTCCATAAATCCATTTACCAAGGGCGCATACAGAGCCATCAGAAGCTGATGAACGGTCAAAATTAATATTGATGTCATTAATATATGCACGTACTTTAACGCGCCACTGTCGGTGGGCTCTGCGAGCACCAGCAAAGTCAAAGTTACCGGTCTGCAAGGCTGACCCAATGCCGATGGCTGCCTCATTGATTTTAAACTGTGAAACGTTGTGGTTCATCTGCTTTGACATTTCACCGAGTTCTTCAGCGGTCGCAGCGGTCTCTTCTACAAGGGCTGCATTTTGCTGCACAGCGCTGTCAATGGCTGTAATGGAGTTGTTTACCAAGCCCACACCCTGGCTTTGTTCGTTACTAGAGAGGGCAATCTCTTCGATGATTTGATTGACGTTTGAAATGGAATCCACAATTTCATTTAACATGTTGCCCGAGCCTTTTACATGCTCAGACCCTTCTGATACCTTTTTAACGGTGTCTTCAATTAGGGTTCTAATGTCCTTGGCGGCTTCTGAGGACTTTCCGGCAAGATTCCGTACTTCGCCTGCAACGACTGCAAATCCGCGACCATGTTCACCTGCTCGTGCGGCTTCCACCGCTGCGTTTAGCGCCAGTAGATTGGTTTGGAAAGCGATGCTGTCAATCAGTGCGATGATGTCATTAATCTTCTGGCTTGAATCATGAATTTGTTCCATAGATTCAATGGCGCGATGCATGACATCGACGCCCGATTTAGCCTGTGAAGCGGTTGTTTGGGTGACTTTTGAAGCTTCTTGTGCATTGTCTGCATTTTGCTTAACAGCAGCGGTCATCTGCTCCATGCTTGAAGCGGTTTGCTCAAGTGATGCTGCTTGGTTCTGGGTACGATCGTTGAGGTCAACGCTGCCTTGATAAATTTGTTCTGCGCCGCCGCTCACGGCGTTGGTGGCCGCTTTGGTTTGAGACATCATTGAAGCAAGGTTATCTAAGGCGACATTAAAACTGTCCTGAAGAACGGCAAAACGGCCTTGTAGGTCCCCTTCTATATGCTGTGTTAAATCACCTTCAGATAAACTAACCGCAACGTGTACCGCAGCATTGATAGGTTGTTCCACGGCTTCAAGCAGGTCATTAATGGACTGGCTTAACTCAAGCGCAACGCCTTCCACTTTACTCAAGTCGATTCGTTGAGAGAGGAGGCCTGATTGAGCTGCTTTAACGGTATTGCCCACTTCCTGTAAAAGTTGAACTTCAGAGGTTTTATCACGCCATTCAGCTATCGTTGCTGTGCGCTGTCCTGCTCGGTTATAAACAGGAATGGCATAAATTTCTAAGTGAACATTTTCTAGTTGAATGTTCCCTGTGTAAGGTTCGGTAATTTTATTGAGTAAGCCGCGCTGATGGCTCGGGTCAGCATGGAATATATCAATGTTCTCACCGAGTAGACCTTCAACCTTAAAGTGAGGCAGAAACTTTTGAAGGTGAGACTCTTTATCCTTTAAGAAAGCGATCATCTCACGGTTCATGTAGGTGATGGTTAGGTTGCTGTCT
>JAADDM010000113.1 GCA_013153955.1 Gammaproteobacteria bacterium
TTCCAGTCTCTGCTAAGACGGGTCTAGGAATTGATGACTTATTGGATGCAATCGCACTTCAGTCTGAAATTCTTGAGCTAGAAGCGCCTACTGAAGGCCATGCAAAAGGGGTGGTGGTTGAATCTCGTTTGGATAAAGGTCGGGGTACGGTTGCAACGATCCTTGTTCAGTCAGGTACGGTTAAGAAGGGCGATATCGTTCTTTGTGGTATGGAGTACGGTCGTGTTAGAGCCTTGATTAATGATCAAGGTCAGACAGTGCTTGAAGCGGGTCCATCGATTCCGGTTGAAGTATTAGGGCTTTCTGGTGTTCCGATTGCGGGGGACGAGATGATTACCGTTGATAACGAGCGTAAAGCCCGTGAAGCGGCTAACTTCCGTCTGGGTAAATTTAAAGAGTTAAAGATTGCACGTCAGCAAAAGTCTAAGCTTGAAAACATGTTTAACAAGATGGCCGAAGGGGATGTTCAGCACATTAATATCATCCTTAAAGCAGATGTTCAAGGGTCTATCCAAGCGATTACGGATGCCTTGGTTAAGCTCTCTAACGATGAGATTAAAGTAAACGTAATCTCTTCTGGAGTCGGTGGTATTAACGAGTCTGATGCCAACTTAGCCATCGCCTCTGATGCGCTTATCTTCGGCTTCAACGTCCGAGCAGATGTTGCCGCTAAACGTCTTATTGACAGTGAAGGCATCGGCCTTAAATACTACAGCATCATTTATGAAATCGTAGATGAAGTGAAGCGAGCGGTTGAAGGTAAGCTTGCCCCTGAGATTCAAGAGAATATCGTCGGTGTCGCAGATGTTCGTGAAGTCTTTAAGGCCCCTAAAATCGGCTTAATTGCAGGTTGTATGGTGACAGAAGGGTCTGTTAAGCGTAACAATCCAATTCGTGTTCTACGTGAAAACGTGGTGATTTACGAAGGAAATCTTGAGTCGCTACGTCGCTTTAAAGATGACGCAACGGAAGTTAACAAAGGTATGGAGTGTGGTATCGGTGTTAAGGATTACAACGATGTTAAAGTTGGTGATCAGATCGAGTGTTACGAGCGTATCGAAGTTAAGCGTACACTAGATTAAGTCAGTTTCTTCGATTGACGGTTAATATTAAAATGACCCTAACGGGGGGCTTCAACGTGAATGTTCCTCGCTTGGTCGTCAGTATGATTGACCGTGAATGAAGTGTAAAATGCCCCTAAATGTATATTTCGGGGCTTTTTGCTTTTTTGAAAAGCGCTAACGTATCGTTAAAACGGTGTATTAGTCGAAGCCATCATGGCCCAAATTTAAGAGGATTCTCAATCATGAGTAATCAAGCAGTGAGCCGACCAACGCGTGTCGCTCAAGAGATTAGACGTACTTTATCGCAGCTATTAGTACGTGAAGTGAAAGACCCAAGATTTCAAAGAATTAACATTACTGACTGTAAAATCAGTAAAGATTTAAGCATTTTAAAAGTCCGATTTACCCTAATTGGCTTCAATAAGGACGCACCTGAAGTGAATGAAACCCTTGAAGCCCTTGAGAAAGCCAAAGGCTTTTTTAGAAGTGAATTGGGTAAACGTTTACGCCTACGCATTGTGCCTGATGTTCGTTTTTACTATGACGATATTCCTGAGCATGCACAGCACATGGAAGATCTCATCAACAAGGCACTTAATTCGTAAATGGCTCAGTTTAAACATCCGCCTAAAAAGCATATAAATGGCATTATTCTATTGAATAAGCATGTGGGTGACTCCTCAAATGGCATTCTTCAAAAAGTCATGCGAGTCTTCAGGGCCAAAAAAGGTGGGCATACAGGGGCGCTTGACCCTTTTGCAACCGGGCTTCTGCCTATTTGCTTGGGTGAGGCAACGAAAGTCTCAGGTTTACTGCTCGATTCAGACAAGCGTTATACCGCGACTTTAAAGCTAGGCCAGCAGAGTGATACGGGTGATACAGAAGGCAAAATCATCAAAGAGAAGGGGGTTCCTGAGTTAAGCACAGCCTTTATTGAAGGGGTTTTTGAAGGCTTTAAGGGAGCGATTGAGCAGATTCCGCCGATGTATTCCGCATTAAAGCACCAAGGTAAACCCCTGTATTTTTATGCCCGTCAAGGCATTGAAATTGAACGTCCAGCGCGTGCCATTACCATCAAAGAGCTTAACTTAATCTCCTTTACTGAGAATCAAATTGTCTTTGATGTGCTGTGTACTAAGGGCACTTATGTAAGAACGCTAGGCGAAGACATTGCTTTTGCGATGGATACAGTAGGTCACCTCATTGCGCTACATAGAACACAGACAGGGGATTTACGTGGCGATGACATGCTGACCCTTGAAGAGATTGAAGCACAAGGCAAAGCCTGTATTCACCCAATAGATATTGCCTTGACACACTTGGATCGAATGGACTTAACACCAGAAGAGGTTGATTTAATTCAGCACGGTCAAATGTTGGATTACCCAAAACCCAAAACAGAGCTGGTTCGACTCTATAATCAAGGCGAATGTTTTGCTGTGGGAGAGTGGTCTGAAAAGAAGCAGATGCTTAAACCTAAGCGCGTATTCAATTTACATCTCGCCAAAGAGCAGGCCATTGCCGATGCGCAGGCTGAATCGGAAGAGCGAGCTGATAAGGCCGCCGATAAAGCCATTGAATCAACGGACTCAGTCAAGGCTGTGCAATGATTTTTGAGCAGGCAGCAGGTATTTTAGATCTGCGTAATCAAGCCGCATATCGACTGGCGCATATACAAAACTCAACTCTAATGCCTTGGTCAGAGTTACCCGAACGTCTAAACGAGTTACCTGCAACCTTTGAGAAAAGCCCTTGTAAGCTCTATTTGGTTGGCGATAAAGAGCAGGTTGAAGCAGCCAGTATCTTTCTTGATAGTAAAGGTTATGAGGTCAATGGCTCGTTAGTGGTTGAGAGCGATGCTGCCATGCAGCAGTGGTCCGCTCATCTACCGGGTAAAGTTATCTCAGGTAAAGATTCTAAGCAGCTATGGTCGTCTAGCCCTTTGTTGCGTGAATTTACCGATTACCTTTTGGCGCAAGGCTTTGATGCCAAACAGATGAAACCTCGCCCTAAGGCATTAGACCTTGGTTGTGGCGGCGGCCGAGATGCCGTTAGCTTAGCCAAGCTAGGCTGGCAAGTAACGGCTGTTGATCAAGAGTCACGCGTCCTAAAACGTGCGAAACAGCTTGCCGACCACTCTGGTGCAATGGCTAAATTTAAATGCTGTGATCTAAAAAAACAGGGCTGCTTTCCAGAAGGCACGTTTAAGTTGGTTGTGGTCGTCCGCTATCTTAATAGAGAGCTGTTCCAGCAGATAGATGCTGCGATTGAGCCCGGTGGTTATCTGCTTTACCAAACCTTTGTGACCGGGGTAGAAGCTTTTGGTTCGCCTAAGAACCCAAATGCTATATTACAATTAGATGAATTATCCAAAGAATTTAAGGATTATGAAATAATTGTTGATAGAATAGATAAATTACCGGATGGACGCCCTGTTGCTTCATTCATCGCCCAGAAACGATAAGGGTTAAAGCGGTTAATCGGGCCAAATGGTCTGCTATAAATCGCTCTGCTTTATCAAGAACAAGGATTGATTATGTTAAGTATTACTTCAGAAGAGTTATTTAATTTTTTTCAAAAGCACTCCATCTGTGAGTCTTTAACCAAGCCTGATGTAGAAAGTCTAATGAACTACCTGCAAGAAAAAGAGTATTCAGGCGGCGATACAATTTCCGATGCGGGTGAAGTGGGCGAAGCGCTAGGATTCATTACAAAGGGTAAAGTACAGTTTTCAACGCCTGATGATCCTAATAATGCAGTTGGAAAGCAGGGAACCGGTACACTGGTTGGTGAAATGTCATTCTTTGATCAAAAGCCTAGAAATTTAAAAATGTCCGCCTGCAAAAAAGGTGCAAGTCTATTGATTCTGACGCGTCCAATGTACGATCGTTTAAAGGTTCAAGAGCCTTATATTGCGGTAAATATTTTAGAGAATGCGATTGTAAGTTTAGATCACCTTGTGCGAGATATGGGCGACGATATCTCAGCGCTAGGGCACTACGTACACGGTTTCGGCAAACGCTAATTTATTGTTTGATTCAGCCGTAAAGTAGGCCTCTTTTTTGTTGGTTGTGCGTTGCTTACTGTCTGTAAGCGCCTACGCCCGCCGCAAATAGACCCACTTTACGACCGAATAAAATCAATAAATGGTTTAGTGTTTGATAATTCATCAAACAGCCAGGCCTGGTTGTTTGTTTTCAGTGTTGCAGAGTAGATTGATTGGTTCTCTAGTAAGATTCCTTGTAAATTCAATGCTTTGTTAGAAGTATTGAGTGCTTGGGGTTTGTGTTTTATTTGAAAATGAGTATAATACGCGAGTTCGTTGCTATCATCGGTTGTGGAAGCGGATATTATTTTAAGACCGATTCGGAGAAAGAAGTATGTTTAA
>JAADDM010000319.1 GCA_013153955.1 Gammaproteobacteria bacterium
AATCAAGTTATATTTTGCGTTTTGGCGATAGATATGTGTAAAATGTGAAAAACTAGGGCGGGGACACCTTTGTGGTGTACTGCTGCTCAATACCGTATAATTATAAAATATATTCTGTATGGACCCACATGTATGGCGGATTCATTTTGGGTGGAGAATAACCACCGGAGGAAAAGATGTTTAACAAATTTACTATTTTACATGCTATGAATCATAAAAGTATGTTAGCTGTTTTAACGGCATTACCTATTACATTACTAGTACTGCTATTGGTTAGCACTCCCGCGAATGCTCTTCCACCAGAGCCTCGTCCTGGTCCTGAACCTCAGCCTACTGTTGAACCAGGTAGCACACAAGATGCTTTAACCCCATTGAGCTGTACGCCAGCTTCAGGCACTACTGGTGATGATGTCATGAACTGCTCTGGTGCTGTTAATGGTTGGATTCTTCTTAAAGGCGGAAGTGATTTGGTTCAGCTTGATGGAGTCACTGGTAGTGCTATTTTTTGGATGGATGAAAAACCTGGAGGTGATCCCGCTACCGATGGTAATGATACTTTTATCGCCAAAAATAGTGAATTCTTTTGGGTTTTCATGTTCGGTGGAGATGACGTCATCAACATAGATCATTCCAACTTCAATAATGCTTATGGCGATACCAATCCTTTTCATGGTGGTAATGCTCAGCGAGGTAATGACACCATCACTGTGACTAATTCTACCAGCAGAGGCTGGATTGTCGGAGGAAATGATTCTGACACCATTACAATTAGAAATAGCACTGTGGCGTTCGTTGCTTCAGGATACGATGATGTTTACGATACGGGCACGAATCCAGAATACACCCCCTATGATAGTGATGACACCATTCTGTTGGATAATGTAATTTTTACCCTTGATGATTATGCCAACAGGCCCGAGCCCACAGGAGCCTATGGAGGTAAGGCCGATGATACGATTACCTTCATCAATGGAGGAGTTGTTTATCTGGTTTTGGGCGGACATGGCAACGATGTTATTACCTTCAATGATGGCGAGATAGTTGAACCGTGTTCATATCTGGATGGAGAAACCCAAAAACTATCTTGGTGTGGAATTTATGGCGATGTTTACTACGAAGCTGAGCCTGATCCCAGCACCATCCCGTCAACTCATGGCGATGATGAAATCTTCCTCAATGATGCGACCATTGCCGGGATTGAATTGAATGGCAATCATGGTTCAGATCTCGTGCAAATCAAGAAGCCTGTTATTCTCTATTCATCCACGGTTACATACACCACACGTATTGATGGCGGTGATGATCGCAGCGCTGCTGATACATTTGTCGATAGACTGATTTTTGATGAATGGACCGGTGATGTAAATGGCGCTGATTTGCTCAATTGGGAGACCATAGTTTTCGATAATGGTGCTGCCATCTCGTTCAATGATAGCAGTCTGGAAACTGGTACGGAGCCAGGCGTAGATCCAAATACTTCGTTGCCTTACGGATTGATTGTGCGTAACGGGTCATCGCTGAACCAGTACCATGATTTTCAAATCGATGGCAATCTTTACAATTATGCCCGCGTCAACACCCAGGATGGTAATAGACCCGGCACTGCATTGACTGTAACCAAAAATTATGTGTCTGATAATGGTGAATTGCACCTGGATACTTATCTCAACGATGCCTCCACCAGCCAGTCGGATCATCTAGTGGTGCAAGGCGATACCTCGGGCAATACAACCATCTACATCAACAATGTGGGCGGGCCTGGTGGTCAAACACCTACGGGCCCCAATGATGGCATTCTGGTAGTGCAAGTTGATGGGGCGTCTGACGGCACCTTTGTTTTGGGTGATCCGCTACCCCAGGCTGGAGGATACATCTATACCTTGGTGAAAGGTACAGATGGTAACTGGCGCTTGCAAAGCACAAAGGAGCCAGCAGAGGTTCCGGAACCGACCACCATTCTGCTGATTGGTTCTGGGCTGTTGGGTATGGCTGGTTATGTGCGCAGAAAGCGGAGTCAGGTCTAACTTAGATGCTAACAACAAGATGCCGCGCGCTTCCATCCAGGAATGCCGCGGCGTCTTGTTTTATTTCCTTCTTCTATCATGAAGTCTGCTAGTTCATATGGTGCACGCGTATCTGGTGTGCTTACTGTTCTTTTAATTGTTCTGTTATTTTTGCCTGTATTCCGCTGGCTGGCTGGGGAGTGGTTACATAACGAATATTACAGCCACGGGCCACTTACTCTGCTCATATCAGTATTTTTTTCTTGGCGAATATTATACCGTCAGCCAAAGACGCCCGATAACAGAGGACTCATACTTTTTGGGATTGGTATAGTTTTGTATCTGGCAGCTCTTTACTATCGCGCCTTTTATGTTGCGGCCTTGCTAATGATCATTGTTTTGTCGGGCATCGTTTGGACATTTTGGGGTAAAGATGGTCTCAGAAGGATGGCTTTCCCATTGCTTTTTCTGATTTTTATGATTCCTCTTCCCTTTGTTGAGGCCAGTAGTTTGCCCCTTTCCCTTTTAACGGGCAGAATTTCTACCAAACTGATGCAGTCTTTGGGGATGGATGTCTCAGTGCGAGGGGCTGCCATTAGTCTGCCCTCAGTCGATCTAGTGGTTGGGGCCCAGTGCTCAGGAGTTCGCTCTATCATTAGCCTTTTCACCCTCTACACTCTCTTTGTTTACATTGTTGATGGCTCTTGGGCCCGAAAGCTTTTCTTGCTACTGCTTTCTATCCCTGCGGCTATGGCAGGCAACATCTTACGCGTCAGTTCCTTGTTGTTGGTAGCAAATCAATGGGGCGCTGATGCAGGTTTTGATTATTATCATAAGTATTCTGGCTTTGTTTTCTTTTTCTTTGTTGGCGCTCTTTTACTTTTGATGGCAAAATTGTTGAAATGCAATCAAATACGGGCAGATATCTAATAACCATTGTCATCCTGATCGCAGCTTTGGCTGTTTTGGTCGGCATATTTGGACGCGATATGCTTCAAAGCAGATTACTGCCCCATGATCAAGGATATACTTACATTACAGATATCGATCGCTGGCGCAAAACTCGCCGCGAACGTATTGTGCAATCATATTACGATTTCTCATTGGGCCCGCAACTACACCAGATACCATACAATGTTGGGACATGGACCGGGCGAGATGTACCTCAGGATAACATCGAAGTGCAGATATTGCTGGAGCCAGAACAATACATCAGGCGACTTTATCAAAATGGTAAGGGAGACAATGTTTGGTTGAGTATAATTGGCAGCAGGGACTTAAAATCATTTCACCCGCCCCAAATTTGCTATGATGCAGATGGTTGGCATACCGAGATTAAATCTGAGGAGATTCCTTTAGAAGAGGGCAGTATCTACGCCATGCATGTAGAGGCCCGCAAAGATAATCTCTCCCAAACGATCCTTTACTTTTTTCTTTATCCTGATTATTTGCGCGATCCAGCTCGTGGCATTGTTTTGTTCAAGGTTACTGCCTCTTCATCCCATAACGGAGCCTTGGAAATGGAGAAGGAATTTATTCGCCAGTTCTTTTTCTCAGCCCAAGATAGCCCTGAATCAACTCCTTAGAGGGAAATATGCTGCTCAAAAGTCGTCTTATTATTTTTTTATTACTGATTGTGTCTATTATTCTGTCAGCTTGTAGTTCTACATTTGACTCCACCTCTCCACCCCTAACCGAAAGCGATAAAGCAAGAATCAAGCAACTCCTGGTAGCAGAAAGCGAAGGGGTCGTGAATAAGGATATAGATTTACTGGCAAGTCTGTGGGCAGAAGATGGTTGGGTTGTAGATGCTAAACATACGCCCGATGAACATGCAGATGATACCCGTTGGGAGGGAATCGATGCTATTCTTAATCGTTACATTACCCTGGTCTTCCCCGGAAATCCCAGCCAGGCCCAACATCCTGATTTATCTATTCAAATAGATGGTGATAAAGCTACAGCTACATCATCTACCGCTATTGGCAATGAGTATGCTACCCAAGGTGATAGGTGGGGTTTTATTCGAAAAGATGGACAGTGGCTGATCCAGTATTTGATTTATAACCTGGAGCCTGATTGATGGTCGATTCTAAGTAGTCTTGATAATGTCGCTTAACTTTTTCCTACTCAAAATTTTTGCCACAAAGGCACTACGACACGGCGGCACGAAGAAAATCTTTATGATTAAGCCTTTGTGTCTTTGTGCCTTAGTGTTCTTAGTGGTTTATGTGAGTAAGTGGGTTAATGAACTTTTTGGAGATTACTTAGAAGAATCGTATCAATGACAAAAATGCCAGGGCCCAAACGTAATAGGCAAAAATGTTGAGGCTATGATTTTGCAAATAGCGCAGCAGGTAGCGGATAGCCAACAGGCCCGAGATGAACGCGGCCAAAAATCCCACCACCAGCGGCATTCCTCCCGTGCTGCCCGCGCCCATTTCC
>JAADDM010000095.1 GCA_013153955.1 Gammaproteobacteria bacterium
CTTGAATTTTATGTTTGATAAGATTAAAGCGCAATCTCGGCTTATTCCAACCTTATCAGAAAAAACATTAATCGCTTTGCAGCATTACTCTTGGCCGGGTAATGTTAGAGAGCTCGGAAACCTTGTTGAAAGGCTTTCCATTCTTTTCCCAGGGCTGCCTGTCGAGTTTGATGATCTGCCTAGAAAATATCAGATTGAACTGCCAGAAGGGGCGCAGCTAGTCCCCTCTTCTGAAGTGTCGGCAACTGAATCCATTCAAGCTTCCTCCCCCTCTTTGCATCCTGAGCATAACACGCAAGCCGACCCTAAGCCTATGGACGAGAAAATCGTGATCCATGATGCCTGTAATGGCGCAGAGGCCGTGAGCACACTGAATCTTGAAGAGGGCTTGGACTTGAAGTCTTACCTCGTTGAAATGGAGGTAAAGTTAATTCAGAAAGCCTTGCTGCAAACAGAGGGCAATGTCTCTCAGGCCGCTAAACTATTGCAGACAAACCGAACCACACTGGTCGAAAAAATTAGAAAGTATGATCTAACCTAATGCTGGATGCCTAAACTGTGTTAAATACTGTTGAACAAGATCGCCTAAAAGAGTTGGAGCAGGCTTTTGCGCTGTTTAATGAGACATCTTTACAGTTAACGAATGCCTATGATGGTTTGCAAGCACAAGTCGCTTATTTGCAACGTCAACTCGAAGCGAGCGATCAAGAAAAGAAGCGGGTTGCAGATCGGCTGAGTCGCTTGTTAGATCTCTTGCCTGCAGGCGTTATAGTGCTAAATTCTGAGGGTCGAGCGGTTGAGATGAACCCGAGTGCTGAAGTTATTTTAGGGCCAGATGCGCTAGGTCGAGACTGGGATGTGATCGTCATGAACGTTTTCTTTCAAAATAATGATGCGGGAGAGCTTATTACCCATGATGAACGCGTTTATCAGCTAACAGAAACCGTTCTGGGTGATACTCAGGGAAAAATCTTATTAATTCAAGATGTAACCTCTGCAAGAGAGCTGCAGGCACACGTAAGCCGTCATCAAAGGCTACACTCAATGGGAGAGATGGCCGCCTCCCTTGCGCACCAAATAAGAACGCCTTTATCTTCAGCCTTGCTCTATGTATCACAAATGAATTCTGAAGGGCTCAGTCCTGATAAGAGAGAGCGGTTTGTCAGCAAGGCTCTCAACAGTCTGCATCACCTAGAAGGGTTGGTCAAAGATATGTTGCAATATGCCCGAGGAGGAAAGGGCAGTGAACACCGTATTGAAGTGAGTGACCTGATTACCATGCTAGCGCAAAATGTAGAGACGCAGATTCAGCTTTCTGAAAGCACGATTCAGTTTCAGCCAGTTGAGGCTGGGTTATTGATTATCGGAGATAAAGATGCTTTGATGACTGCATTGCAGAACTTAATTGGTAATGCGATAGATGTTGTTGGTTCGCATGCTGAGATTGAAGTTTCTGTTAATCGGGTTGCTGAAAATAAAGTAGACTTAATTGTCAGTGATCTTGGGCCGGGGATTGAGATGGCCTTGCTTGAAAAAATATTTGAACCCTTTTTTACGAAAAGAGCGAAAGGGACAGGGTTGGGCCTAGCGGTTGTGAGAGCGATTGCTGAAGCGCACAATGGAAAAGCTTGGGTTACCTCTATCCCGGGTTATGGCTCTAAATTTGGGATTCGCCTACCGTTGGCCGAAGTAAAGGATGTCGCATGAGTATTGCAAAGATTTTAGTGGTTGAGGATGATGCGGAATTGCAGGAAGCATTGGTCGATACTTTAATGCTAAATGAGTTTGAAGTGATCAGCGTCAGCAGTGCAGAAGATGCGTTGGTCGCGTTAGATGATGACATCGGCATGGTCTTTAGCGATATTCAGATGGACGGAATGGACGGCTACACCTTGATGACAAGAATTAGAGCTATTAAACCTTATTTGCCCGTGGTGTTAATGACGGCTTATGGCACAGTTGAGCAGGCAGTTAATGCGATGAAGGCTGGCTCTGTTGACTATATAGTCAAGCCTTTTGAAGCCAGCGTATTGGTTGAAAAAGCAAAAGTATATTTTAATCGTGATGCCTCAAATGAAGATGATTTTGTGACGGCAGATCCTGCGACACAGCAGCTTAAATCGATGGCTAAAAAAGTCGCTAAAAGTGAGGCTGTTGTACTCATTAGTGGTGAAAGTGGAACAGGTAAAGAGGTGTTAGCACGGTATATCCATAACCAATCTCCTAGAGCAAAGCAGCCTTTTGTCGCTATTAACTGTGCCGCTATTCCTGATGGAATGCTTGAGGCAATGTTATTTGGGCATGAAAAAGGTGCTTTTACTGGTGCCGCTAAAGCCATGCCAGGCAAATTTGAACAAGCGCAAGGCGGCACGATATTTTTAGACGAAATTGGTGAAATGAAACCAGACTTGCAGGCTAAATTATTACGGGTTATCCAAGAAAAAGAGGTGGAACGGATTGGGGGAACAAAGCTAATTCAGTTGGATGTGCGCGTGTTAAGTGCAACGAATGTCGACTTAAAAAAAGCGATCGCTGCAGGCGAGTTTAGAGAAGATCTATTTTATCGCTTAAATGTATTTCCAATGCGCCTGCCACGTTTGTGTGAGCGTCCTCATGATATCGCAGCCATTTCCGAGAGGCTTTTGCAAAGGCATTGTGGAACGACGAGGGTTGAACCGATGATCTCGGCACAAGCCATGAGAAAGCTCATTAAACATACTTGGCCGGGTAATATTCGGGAGCTTGATAATGTCATACAGAGAGCATTGGTAATGATGTCTGGTGATACCATTAGAGAGCAAGATGTGTTGCTTGATGATGAGTTAACGCCCTCTTCAGTGGCTGATAAAGCGACGATTGCTGTCTCAGAAGAGACGGCTTCAGAAGAGGGTCGTGATTTTAAGCCTTTAGCATACCCTTTAGATTTAAAGGCAAGAGAGACGCAGCTTATTTTAGACACGCTTAAACAGAATGCCGGACACCGTCAAAAAACAGCTGAGGATCTCAATATTAGCCCACGTACTTTACGTTATAAGATTGCTAAGCTTAAAGAGCTTGGGGTAGATGTGCCCTGATAAAATTGAGCCAATGTTAACGGCCAATTATTGAAAGAAATGAGCCTTTAAAGTGGTTAAGTCGATTATTTGACAGTTTTATTGGCATATCTATTGCTGAATTGGTCCCTGAACTGTGTGATAATAGACAGAATCATCCCTTTTTTAGAAAGTGCTAACCTTTTACTTCGGAGTCAAGGACTGTAATGAGTCAGATTGATACACAAAGCTTAATGCTTCAGATGCGTTCATTAGCAGCACAAGCAGGAAGCGCGCCTGTTGACAGTGTTTCTGGCGTGTCTGAGACGGGGCAAGAAAAAGCAGGTAACTTTGCTGAACTGTTGACTCAGTCTGTTGAAGCGGTGAGTGCAGAACAGCATAAGTCTGGTGATATGAAGGCTGCTTTTGAAAAGGGCGATCCTGATCTAGAACTGTCAGAGGTCATGCTTCAGGTGCAAAAAGCGAGTCTTTCTTTCCAAGCGATGACACAAGTACGTAACAAGCTTGTTGAGGCTTATAAAGATGTGATACACATGCCTCTATAACGTAGTGATTTTCTGAAAAGAATGAATATCCTTATTTAGAATTGAAGAAGATTAATTTATGGCCGAACAGCAAGCCTCTACAGTTAATACCCCCAATATCCAGCCGCCCATTAACGGGGGGTCTACTCTGTTAAATAATTTAACCTCTTTAACCGTTGCCAAGCAGATTAGTTTGGTGGTTGCCCTTGCTGCAACCGTTGCCCTTATTATTGGGTTGTTAATGTGGTCTCAGTCAAAACCTTACTCCCTTCTTTTTGGCAGCGTTGACTCTAAAGACCTCAATGAAATTATTCAAACCCTTGAGCAGCAGTCAGTTGATTACCAGATTGATCATTCGAGTGGTGGCATATTAGTTCCTTCAGATTTAGTCCCCTCGCTTCGTTTAAAATTAGCAGCAGCAGGCTATCCTCGTGAAGCTGCAACGGGCTACCAGTTACTGGATGTTGAACAAGGCTTTGGTATCTCCCAGTTCAAAGAGACGACTCGGTATCATCGTGCGCTAGAAGGTGAACTCGCAAAGTCTGTTTCATCCATTAATTCCGTTAAATCTGCCCGAGTGATGCTTGGCTTGCCAAAGCGTTCAGTTTTTGTACGAAAGCAACAGAAATCATCAGCTTCAGTCGTTGTGAAGCTCTATCCCGGCCGCTCCCTAAATGAACAACAAGTAAGTGCTATTGTGCATTTGGTTTCAGCCAGTGTGCCTAACATGGAGGCATCCTCTGTGACGGTTGTGGATCAAAAAGGGACTTTGCTTACCAGTATCAGCAAAAATACTGGCATGAATATGAGTATGAAGCAGCTTGATTACACTCGCTCAGTGGAAGAGACCCTCTCAAGTAGAATTGTAAACTTACTCTCGCCTATTGTCGGTGGGCCTCAGAAAGTGCGTGCTCAAGTAACGGCGGAGCTTGATTTTACACAGCAAGAGCAGACAAGAGAAAATTATGAGCCAGATCCTGAGGCGATCCGTTCAGAACAAGCCACTAAAGAAATTAACCGTAATGAAGGGCCTGCAGGTATTCCAGGGGCTTTAACTAATCAGCCCCCAAGAGCGGGTTTAGCCCCTGAGCAAGGCTTTAATAATACGCAAGACCCTAATTTAAAGAGCTCCAGTGAAAAGAAAACTATTAACTATGAGTTAGACCGAACCATCAGTCATATCAAAAGTGCTGTAGGGAATATTCACCGCCTGTCTGTTGCGGTTGTTTTAGACGACAAAACCAGCTTAGATGAGAATGGAGTGATTGTTCGTACGCCTATTTCTGATGAGGAGTTACTCCGTTTTCGCCGTTTAGTCAGCGATACCGTCGCGCTTGATGAGACAAGAGGGGATACGCTGAGTGTGGTCAACGCTTCCTTTGTTGCGGCGCCGATTGAAGAGTTTGATATGGCGCCTGTTTGGCAAGAGCCTTGGTTTTGGGATTTGATTAAACAGTTGCTTGCGGGAATTGCGGTGCTGATTATTATTTTTGGTGTCATTCGACCCATGCTGAAGGATCTATCTACCAAAGAAGAGAGTTATTTAGAATATCCTGAAGATGTTCAAGAGGAAGAGGATGCGCTTGAAAATGTAGATGAAATCTCTAAAGCACTTGAACAGATGAACGAGGATGTCGAGCAGACAGCAGATGCCGCTGATGAAGAGTCGGCAGAAGAGCATGAATTATTAGAGAAAGTTAGGGCGATTGTTGCAGCAGACCCTAAAGTTGCAGCGCACGTTATTAAGCAGTGGATGTCAGGAGAGTAATATGCCAGATTCAGCTATAGAAGAAGTCGGTGAAGACGAGGAAATTTCCAGCTTAGATAAGGCTGCTATCTTACTGCTCTCGCTTGGAAAAGAGTCGGCAGCTAAGGTACTTAAACATTTAAACCCTCGAGAGGTTCAGCAAGTTGGCTCTGCAATGACCGCGATTGAAAATGTATCTCATGAGGATATTCATCAAGTCATGGCTGCCTTTTTGGACGAGTTAGGAGAGGATGCGTTAGGGGTTGATCCTAGCGAATATGCTCAGTCCTTAATGGCCGATGCACTGGGAGATGGCGGCGGTCATCTTATGGATGCCGCGCTATTGGGTGAGCAGGTTAAAGGTCTTGAGGCGCTCAAATGGCAGCATCCGTCAACTATTTCAAATATGTTACGTAATGAGCACCCTCAGGTTGTTGCAATAGTGCTCTCTTACTTTGACTCTGATCAAGCGGCAGAAGTGTTAAGAGGCATTCCCGAACGTTTTCAGTCAGAGGTTATTTACCGTATTGCAACCTTAACAACGATTCAGCCTCGCGCACTATTTGACTTAAATGATGTGCTTGAAAACGCCTCAAGTGATGGAGAAGGCGGTAAGCTGGCTACGATCGGCGGAGAGAAAAGAGCCGCAGAGATTCTTAACTTGGTCGGCGGTGGAGTCGATACGCGCATTCTGGATGATATTTCAACAGAGCATGAAGATGTCAGTAAAAGTATTCAAGATAAAATGTTTGTCTTTGATGATATTGGCGGTATTGATGATCGTGGTATTCAGACGATTGTCGGAGAAGTGCCTAGTGATGTGCTTATCGTGGCGCTTAAAGGAGCTGATACTGCTCTGAAAGAGAAGTTTCTTGGCAACTTGTCGAAGCGTCAAGCAGATATTATGCGAGATGATCTTGAGACAGGGCCCCCTGTTAAGTTGAGCGCAGTTGAAGATGCCCAGCGTACGATTATTCAAACAGTTAGACGCCTTGCTGATGAAGAGAAATTGATGATGCCCGGTGGCGGAGAGGAGTTTCTCTAGGTGACGGATTCCTCGACAGATTCTCAAGCGGCAGAAGATGAACCTGTTTTGACAAAGCTACTCTCTTCGGGGGATTCGCCTGAAGTTGAAACTTGGCAGTTAAGTGGGTTTCGTAGTGATCAGCCAAAGGTGAGCTTGAAGCGCGCGTCAGAAGAGGTCGTTGCCGTTGAACAGGCTACAAGCTCAGCCTTGAAACAGCAAGCGGAATTGCTCAAAAAAGAGGCGTTTGACCAAGCGCATAAAGAGGGCTATGAAGCGGGCTTGGCAAAGGGGGTTGAGGCGGGTAGGGAAGAAGCTCGCTTGGCTGCTTTAGAAGAGTTAAGGGCGGAATTTTCACCCAAACTAAGCCAGTTCGATCAAATTTTATCTTTGCTTTCCGACCCTTACCATAAGCTAGAGCAACAAGTTTTATCAGAGTTGGTTGACTTGAGTCTGCATGCCGCCGAAAAAGTCATTAAGCAAGCTGTTTTACATAATTCCGATTGGCTGCTTGAGGCTGTGGTTGAGGCCGTTAAGGTTCTTCCCGATGAGGTAAATAGCGTTCAGGTGCAGCTTCATCCAGAAGATTTGGACACTTTAGCGTTGATTGAATCCCCTTTAGCTGTTGAATGGGCATTAAAGCCAAATTCAGATATTGTGCCGGGGACATGTCTTGTCTCTTATCAAAACTCATCGGTTATCAATAGTTGGATAGATCGGTTTGAGGAGGTCTCGGCTTCATTAAAAGAGCGACTACTCTCCGCTGAGCACCAAGCTAAATCTGATGCTCAGCCGATTAGTTCACGCAATGATCAACAGGAGGGGTGAGGGTGAATGCTCATTCACAGTCGTCCTTTAACCACTCTTTGTTCAGTCAGATAACCGATCTCAAGCAGACTTTAATTTCCCCTTCTGAATTACAAGTGTCAGGTCGGCTGGTTCGCATGGTTGGTATGACTTTGGAGGTCGTCGGGACCTTCGCGCCAATGGGATCGCGCTGTCAAATTATGAATGGCGAAAAGGAGCCTATCGAAGCTGAAGTGGTAGGGTTTAATGACGACCGGCTCTTTTTGATGCCGATAGGAGATACGCATGGCCTCGCACCCAATGCGAGAGTTGTCCCGGTAGTTGGAGGGGTAAAAGTCGGTGTTGGGATGAGCTTGCTGGGCCGAGTTGTGAGTGGTTCGGGAGCACCTCTTGATGGTCTAGGTCCAATCGAGATTGATGAATATGTCTCTCTTGCCGGTGAGAGAATTAACCCTTTGAGTCGCCATCCCATTACTGAGAAGTTGGATGTGGGGGTCAAGGCGATTAATGGGTTGTTAACGTTGGGCAAAGGCCAGCGAGTGGGTTTAATGGCTGGAACAGGGGTGGGTAAAAGTGTTTTGTTGGGCATGATGACGCGTTTTACAGAAGCGGATGTTGTGGTCGTGGGTCTGATTGGTGAGCGTGGCCGAGAAGTTAATGAATTTGTTAGGAATAACCTAGGTAAAGAGGGGTTGAAGCGTTCGGTGGTAGTGGCCACCCCCGCTGATGATCCGCCTCTGATGCGACTTCACGGGGCCATGTTAGCGACTTCGATTGCCGAGTATTTTCGATCACAAGGGTTAAATGTTCTGCTCTTAATGGACTCGTTGACGCGTTTTGCACAGGCTCAAAGAGAGATTGCATTGGCTGTGGGGGAGCCGCCAGCCAGTAAGGGCTACCCTCCATCTGTGTTTGCCAAGCTTCCTCAGCTTGTTGAAAGAGCGGGGAATGGGGAAGAGGGAGGGGGGTCTATTACGGCCATTTATACCGTATTGGCTGAAGGTGATGATCAATCTGATCCTGTCGTTGATTCAGCTCGTGGTGTATTGGATGGTCACATTGTGTTATCCCGTGAAATTGCAGATTCAGGCCGTTACCCGGCAATAGATGTTGAATCCTCTATTAGCCGAGTGATGGTTGAAGTGGCCTCTAAAGCGCATTTAGAGGTCGCTCGAAAATTTAATAAACTTTACTCTAGCTACCAGCAGAATAAGGACTTGATTAGTGTCGGTGCATATCGTAAAGGCAGTGATCCCGTGATCGATGCGGCCATCGTTAAATACCCTGACCTAAATGCTTTTTTATCTCAGGATATTTCAGAGCAGTTCACTATGGAGGCCTCAATCGAGGCTTTAGCAGAATCGCTCACTTAGTTGTTGGCAGTGAATAAAGCATGAGACTCAGTGCGAAGTTAATCTCTATTTAAGGAGGGTAAGATAGGATGGCAACCAGAGTAGATCGTATGCAAAAACTGGTCGAGATAGCTGAGATAGAGCTCGATAAGGCTGCTCAAACCTTTGCTACCCTGCAAGCACAATATACCCATGAAAATGAACAGTTGATCTCTCTAAAGCAGTACGCAGAGGAGTATGCTCAATCGCCAGTATCGGCATCTGTGAGCGAGTCTGTTATTCAGGTTCAAACTCGCCATGCCTTTGGTGAAAAGTTGCAACAAGCCGTTCAGACTCAAGTAATAAAGGTGGAACAGTTGGCTGAAACGGTTGATAAAGGACGTGAAATGTGGCTGGAAAAACGGGTTAGAGTAAAAGCATTAGAGGCTTTGTTGGTCAACATAAAAAGAGACATTACACGCATTTTGGATAAGCGTGAACAGGGCTTGTTAGATGAACTCGCAGCGCGAGGGGTTTTGAAAAAATCGAAGGATCAGTCTCTATTTTAATAATAGGCATGTATTTTGCTTTTCCTGAGTTAAATATAACCGCAAAAATGGGAAACCTATTATGCTAGAAATCACACAAGAGACGACCAAAGAGCAAGCCCTGCTAGCGCAAGGAAAGGCCAAGGGCGATCTGAGTAGTGCATATGGGCAAACTTTGCCTGAAGAGGAAAGTTTTTCTGGCTTGTTTAGTATGATGTTGGCAAGTGGCAGTCTTTCTGAAACATTATCTTCTGAGTCCGATTTTGGCTCAGCTAGCAGTGCGGAGATGTTTGGCCTGCCGGTGGCAAATTCTCAGCAGGGCAGTGGCCCTATTATGGGGTCAGAACTCTTGCATTTCGATGTAACGAATACGCGGCGCCCAGAAGTGAGCGATCTTGTTTTGGCTGATGATTCTGTTTTACCCTCTTTGCAAGCCCATACTCAAACAGCCTATTTAAGCTTGCCAGCAGACGATTCTCTACTTGGCGAAATCGGTTTGCCAAGTGTGTTGGATGCGCGTTTTTCTGGCGAGCCTCTGTTAAGTGCGGTAGATGTTGCCAAGCAGCAAGCCAGCCTGACTCTTGAAGGGGCTCGCTCTTCTGGCCTCGTAAAAGAGCGGCAAACAGTTATCTCTGAGCAGGTTCTTATGGCATCAGATCAGCATACGATGAGCGTGGTTGGTGAATCAATCCCTGCACTTGTATCGGAGAGTCCGACTGACTTATTTGAGAGTGATCGGGGTGTAATGACCGAATCTGAGTTACCGTCTATTGAGGCTTCTACTGCGCCAGCAGAGTGGATAGACGATAATTTTTTAGCGGAGCCCGCCTCTGTAGAATCCGAGTTTATGAATGCCTTTGGGTCAGCATCAAAGCTGGATGCCATTCCTGAATCCAGTGTTAAAGCGGGAGTTGATGCCTCGCTTGAACAGGCGGAACCTCTAAGTGAGATTAATGAAATTCAGTTGATGGGCGAGGCGGCTTTAGTGAACAATCCTACAACCGATCACGCGAAGGGTGCATTGAATCGTTCTGTACCTTCACAGGTCAATGTGACAGGTCAAAACCCATTGGCAGGTCAGACGCATTGGGGCACTGCAAATGCAGATAGTTCAGGCTCGATGGGCGGGGGGCAATCCTCTTCACAACAAGGTCAGAATCAGCAGGGCCAGTCAACTGCACAGCAAAACATGATATTTACACAAACGGTCCAAGAGCAGCGCCAGCTCTCTATTGCACAGCAAGCTGCAGTTAAAGCTGGTGATGAGGCGATTTTAAAAGCCGATGGAAAGGATGCTTTAGTAGGGGCAGAGATTGCCTCTACGGAGCGACGAGGCGCTTTGCCTATAGGTTTGCAGGGCATTACACAGCCGATTAAACACCCTCAATGGGGGCAAGCGCTTGGTCAGAGAGTTGTGTTTATGGCAAATAGTAATCTAAAACAAGCACAGATTACGTTAAACCCAGAAAAGCTGGGTCATATTCAGGTGGTGTTGCAGTTAGATAAAGACAATCAAATGAACGTCTCTCTGACGGCTCAAAACGGAACAACACGCGAAGCGATGGAGAGTGCCTTGCCTAAGTTGCGTGAGATGCTTGAGCAAGCTGGGGTTAACTTAGGTTCAATGGGTGTCAGTGACGAGCGCCAGTTTTCTGAATCACACGCAGAGCAACATGCGCATGATCAGGCACACTTAGATACACCAATTACTGAAGAAGCCTCTGAAGAAGAGCGTTTAACTACGATTAAAACAACCGATAATATTGTCGACTATTACGCTTAGGAGCATAAGATGACTTTTTTAAATACGATGACTAAATGGGGTGCGGCAACCTTGGTGATGGCAAGCACTTCGGTCTTGGCAGATTCGACCATTGCCGGGATGCCCCCACTAGGTTTTGCAGCAGTCTCAGTCATTGTGACAGCCGTAATTGTCGGGGCTTTGGTCTATCTCTTGTGGTGTAATAAATCAGGGATCTGTGAACAGACGGGTTTGGTTGATGAGATTGATGCGATTGTGCGTTCAGAAGATTTTGCGACGACCGTAACCGCTGAAAATACAGACCCTAAGTTATTAAAAGCGATCAATGCTTTGTTAGAAGCGGCTTCAAATGGGATTACGATGCAGATGATTGAGAAATCTCAGGTTGAGTCTAAAGTCGCTGATCTTGAAGCGCAAATGGAGGAGCTTAATGAGACCTTGGCAGCCTGTTACGCACAGCAAGCATCTGCCCCTGCTCCGATTGCTTCTTTTGATAATTCAGAGTTGATGAATTTATCTGATAAATTAGGCACTGTAGTTGACCAAGCCAATACCAGCTCAAATGAAGTGATGGTGGCTGCGGGCAGTGTGATTACTGAAGTCGGAGGGCTAACAGGAGATGTGACGCACGCTTCAGAGGTGATCAAGCACCTAGAAGAAGACAGTAATAATATCGGAACGGTACTTGTCTTAATTCGGGATATTGCTGAACAGACTAATTTGCTGGCTCTTAATGCAGCCATCGAAGCTGCCCGAGCCGGTGAACATGGCCGCGGTTTTGCGGTAGTGGCAGATGAAGTTAGAATTCTTGCAGGGAAAACTCAGCAAGCAACCACCGAAATTCAAAGTATTATTGAAGAGCTCCAACAGCGTGCCCGCAGTGCGGTGCAGGTAATGGAGAGCAGTCAGGATAGAGTGGGTAATACACAAAATCAGGCTGGGCTAGTCAGTGATATATTAAACGGTATTGTGACAAATCTTTCTGAGTTAAAATCAGCTCAGAATGCACTTTCAAATGCCATTAGAAATAGTTAAACGTTTCGTTTTATAAGCTTGATTGAAGATAAGACAGACATAGAGTGAGTCAAAAATGAAAGCAATCGTTGGTACATTAGTTGTTATTGCAACCTTATTGGGGGGGTATTTGCCTCACGGTAGCTTTGCCATATTGATTCAGCCGCTTGAGGTGGTCATTATTTGTGGTGGGGCGATTGGTGCTTACATTATCGCAAACCCCGGCTGGGTTGTTAAAGCGGGTTTTGCGGACAGCTTAGGACTTGCAAAACCTTCTCCGATTACGAAAGAGCTTTATATGGAGATGATTGGTTTACTGTTTAAAATATTTAATAAAGCGCGCCGAGAAGGTTTAATGTCGATTGAAGCGGATGTGGAAGATCCTCATGCAAGTGAGCTGTTTAACAGCGCCCCTTTAGTTGCCGCTGATCATCACGCTGTTGATTTTATTTGTGATTATTTGCGCCTAATGATCAGTGGTGCAAGCAACCCTTATCAACTAGAAGATCTCATGATTTTAGAGTTGGATCTCCACCATCATGAAGCCTTGATGCCCAGTGGTGCAATTAAAAACGTTTCGGAAGGATTACCTGCTTTTGGTATCGTTGCCGCCGTACTGGGGATCATCGTTACCATGAACTACCTAGATGCAGGGCCTTTAGAGATTGCCCATCACATGTCCGTTGCATTGGTTGGGACATTTCTCGGTATCTTGATTGCTTATGGCTTTATTGCGCCGATGTCAGCAGCATTAGCAGAGAGAGCGGAAGCGGGCAGTGCTTTTTATGGCGTGATTAAGACGGGCTTGATGGCTAATTTGAATGGCTATGCCCCTCAGGTTGCCGTTGAATTTGCCCGTAAAGCCATTCCGAGTCATGAACGCCCAACGTTTGCGGAAGTAGACGAATTCTTACAGAGTCAGAAGTAACCTTATAAACCGCTAAAGTAGATGAAACTTCCATGAGTGATGAACAGTCCATAATTATCAAACGTTTGAATAAGTGCCCCCATGTTGCGCATGGCGGGGCATGGAAAATTGCGTTTGCGGATTTTATGACGGCTGCTATGGCTTTCTTCTTAATGCTTTGGGTGTTGGGTGGGGTCAATGATGAAGAGATGAAGGCCATGGCGGAATATTTTAGAGATCCGACGGTTATTGAGGCCTCTCCTTCAACTTTGGTTGAATCCAAAGAGGCTGGTCAGACTGCCGATGCAATGATTGATATGGGGGGCTTTAAAGATGCTCCGAAAGGCACCGAAGGAGATGACGACGGGTCAGGTAAAGCCAATGAGACCGCGCAGCTGGAAGCGATGAAAGATGCACTTGAACAGAAAATTGAGGCCAGTGCAGCATTAAGCCAATTTAAAGAGCAGTTAAAAATTGATATCACACCCAATGGGCTGCAAATTCAAATCCTAGATGACCGTAAGCGTCCAATGTTTGGTTCAGGGGTTGATATTCCTAAAGAGTACGCCGCAAACTTGCTAAGAGAGGTTGGATCGGTTTTAGCCAGTACCACAAATAAAATAAGTATCGCAGGGCATACTGACTCCTCTGGTTATCATGCGAGTTCTGAATATACCAACTGGGAGCTATCTGCCGATAGAGCAAATGCAGCCAGAAGGTTATTGCTGGATGGCGGAGTCAACTCCGACAGAATTGCTCAAGCAGTCGGAATGGCAGATACCATCCCCTTTGATAAAGAAAATCCGTATAATCCAAGAAATAGGCGCATTAGTATTATTGTTTTAAATAAAGAAGCCGAGGAGCGGTTACGAAGTTTAAGCGATGCCCCTCAAATTGAAGACCTGAGTGATCAAACGCTATTAACTGGGCATTAACTCAATAGGTCTGATTTATTGACCTCCTGATGTACGCTTGAGTAAAAGTAGATTACACTCTGTTTTGAGTGCCATTAACAAGTAAATGAAAAAAAAGGATTTCACAATGTCAGATGAAGAAGTGGTTGAAGCAAAAAAAAGTGGCGGTAAAGGTCTCGTCATTGCCCTGTTGGTTGTGGTTATTCTCTTGCTTGTTGGTGTGGGTGTACTTGTCTTTATGTTATTAGGGGCAAGTCATGATAAAGAAGGCGGTACAGCTGATGCTGAAGTTCATGCCGATGCGGCGCATGGCGACGAGGCAGCTGGAGATGCACACGGGGACGATCACGGGGACGATCACGGGGACGATCACGGAGATGATGGACACGCAAAAAGCTACTCTCCAAAATATAAGCAGTTTGAACCCCCTGCACCAGAAACACCTCCTACATACTTCACGATGGATAAATTTGTTGTAAATTTTAATGGCGATGGCAAGGCTAAGTTCTTGGCGGTAGACTTACAATTTATGTCTTATTATGTCCCTATTGTTGGGCCAGATGGGGAGATGGAACACCTGAGACCTATTCTTAAAAATGATATTCAGCGCCTATTACGTAATCAATATTTTAGCGAGTTGGATAAGCCTGATGGGCCTGACCATTTAAGAGAAGAGATTCTAAAAGTGACTCGTAACGTGCTAGAAAAGCATAATATTTATCCCGATTTGCTAGAAGATGTCTACCTGACTCGTTTCGTTATGCAATAAGGTCAATTATGGATGATATTCTAAGTCAAGATGAGGTTGATGCGCTTTTAAAGGGCATGGGGGGCGGTGATGTCGAAACAGAGGATGATGATGCCTCCGATGGCGGCAATGCCAAAGTCTATGACTTTACCAACCAAGAACGTATTGTTCGTGGGCGTTTACCTGCACTTGATATAATCAATGAACGATTTGCACGTGGTTTTCAGCGCCATTTCAATGAGATGGTCATGTCGAGTGTAGAAGTGACAGCAGGTGAGGTGAAGATCATTAAAATGATCGACTATCTCCGAAACTTATTCGTGCCAACCAGCTTGAATATTTATCGAATTGAACCTTTGAATGGGGTTGCACTCTTTACTTTAGATTCCAAGTTGATCTTTACTGCCGTTGATATTTACTTTGGGGGAACTGGACTACTGCCCTTTAAAATTGAGGGGCGTGAATATACCCCTGTTGAAATGAGCATGGTTCGCAGCATTCTCGATATCAGTTCAGAAAACCTAAGAAAAGCTTGGGGGCCTGTAATGGATATTGAGGTTGAGTATATGCATTCAGAGATGAACCCTAAGTTTGCGGGGATTGTTGATCCAACAGACATGATTATAGTCAGTCAGATCAATGTTCGCTTTGAAGGAGTTGAAGGCCGAGTTGACATTGTTATGCCTTATGCGATGCTTGAGCCGATTCGAGACAAACTCGAAGAGGGTATGCAGAACCTTCAAGGTGAAAGTGATAATAGATGGTCTAGAACGCTAAAAGAAGAGTCTAAAAATATTGAAATAGAGTTAAGCGTGGACTTAACAGAGCTGCAAATGAGTATGAGTGATTTGATGAAGATGGAGAAAGGGGATATTATCCCGATTGAAATGCCTGAACAAGTCGTTATTAGAGCAGAGGGGATTGCGATTGTTCGTGGTGAATTAGGCGAGAGTAACTCTAAAAAGGCGGTTAAAATTCAAGATGTGTTACATCACCCCGCTTATCAAGAACGGACAATAGAGAATGTGAAGGAGTGGAATAATGAGTGATGAAGAGGATATGAGTGCATGGGGCGAAGCCCTGTCTGAGCAGGCTGATTCAGCCGATATTGCTGAAGATGCAGGAATGGATGATGATCCTTGGGGGGCGGCGCTGTCTGAACAGGCAGATGTAGATGCGACGGCTGCTGGCGATATCAGTGCTGCAGCATTTGATGAACTAGCCTCAGAACGTGGCGACAGCAGTAATAAAGTAGACCTAGATGTATTGCTTGATATTCCCGTTACACTTCAGCTGGAAATAGGTCGAGCAAAAGTTTCTATTCGTAATTTGCTCTCTTATACTCAAGGCTCTGTCGTCGAGATGGATCGGTTAGCAGGAGAGCCTTTGGACCTGCTTGTAAACGGTACTTTGATCGCCCATGGTGAAGTGGTCGTTATCAATGATAAGTTTGGAGTGCGCTTAACAGATGTTGTGAGCCCTCAAGATCGCATTAAGAAGTTAAAATAGTGGCTAGAGTGAACAGAATATGGTTGTTATTGGTCGGGTTTATCTCCCAAGCGGAAGCCTCTATTGCCCCTGTGGGAGAGTCTGTTGCTCGGCCAAGTGAGTATTTTGGTCAAATACTGATCTCCTTAATTCTAGTGCTTCTAATTATTTTTTTAGCGGCTTGGTTACTGCGGCGCTATGGTCGATTCCCAGGGGTTGCTGATGGTAATTTGAAGGTGATTGGCGCGTTATCAGTAGGCCAAAGAGAGCGGATAGTGCTGCTTCAGGTCGGTAAAGAGCAGATCTTAGTGGGGGTGACATCGACACAAATCACCACCCTACATCAGCTTGAAGAAGGGGTGGAAGTAAAGGATAATGTGCCAATGAGTAGTCAATTTTCAAAGCGGCTACAAGAAGCACTCTCTCCCAAGGATGTAAAACAGACCTCACGTGAAGATACTTAATCCGTTTATTTTTATTTTTCTAAGTTGCTTGCCCGCGATCTCTTGGGCGATGCCTGGTATTCCTGCGTTTACGGTAGAAACGGACGCTGCTGGTGGGCAAGATTATACCTTAACCATGCAAGTCCTTCTGCTCATGACAGGGCTTACGTTGCTTCCCGCAGCGCTGATTGCAACCACTTCTTTTCTTCGAATTATTATTGTTCTCGCCTTACTTCGTCAAGCTTTGGGCACCATGCAAACGCCTTCAAACCAAGTTTTGATAGGACTCTCTCTGTTCTTAACGCTGTTTATTATGGGGCCTGTTTTCGATAGAATTTATACTGAAGCGGTGTCGCCTTATTTAGAAGAGAGTATTCAGTTTAAAGAAGCGGTTCAACTGGGATCCGTTCCTATGCATCAGTTTATGCTTCAGCAAACTCGAGAGACCGATTTAGGCATGTTTGCAGAGATGGCTGATATTACCTTATCAGACCCTCAATCAGTGCCTTTTCAAGTTTTGATTCCTGCCTTTATGACCAGTGAGTTGAAGACAGCTTTTCAAATTGGTTTTATGCTTTTCATTCCCTTTCTGATTATAGATTTAGTTGTCGCAAGTTTATTGATGTCGATGGGGATGATGATGCTTTCACCGATGATTATCTCATTGCCTTTTAAGCTGATGTTGTTTGTTTTAATTGATGGGTGGGCGCTTGTTGTGGGGACGATTGCGAATAGCTTTGTTGTTCCAGGGGGCATCTGATGCAACAAGAGTTTGTCTTAACCCTCGGGCAGAGCATGCTGGAAGTCGTTGCCTTGCTGGCAGCCCCCTTGCTGATTCCTGCTCTGATTATTGGCTTGTTAGTAGGCATGTTTCAGGCAGCTACACAGATCAATGAAATGACGTTGAGTTTTATTCCAAAGCTGGCAGTTGTCGGGATCGTTTTGGTGGTTGCTGGGCCATGGATGTTAACTACATTAATCTCCTACACGCGTGATCTCTATTCAAATATCCCTGCAATGATAGGCTAGGCAGATGTCTTTTAGCTATCCAGAGTTTTTACAACTGGTTGGTCTCTATTTTTACCCCTTTGTACGTATCAGTGCCATGCTCTCTATTATGCCTATCTACGGTATTAGAGCCGTGCCTGTTCAAGTTAAAATTATCCTTTCAGTCTTTATTACGATTGCAGTTGCCCCTTCGTTATCCTTGCCGCCACCAGTCGACCCGCTTACTTGGCAAGGTGTTCTGTTTATTATTCAACAAGTCCTAATCGGGCTTGCAATGGGCGTTGTTTTTCTCATCGTGTTTCAGGCATTTGTGGTGGCGGGCCATATGATCGCGATGGGGATGGGACTGGCCTTTGCTTCTATGGTTGACCCCGGAACAGGCTCTCAATCCCCCATTGTTGCTCAGTATTTTACCATTATTGCTACCTTACTCTTCCTTGCATTGAATGGGCACCTACTTGTGATTCAAATGGTCGTCGACACGTTTGATTACCTTCCTGTCGGCACCAATTTTTTAACCCGAGACAGTATCATGTTAATTATTGAATTTGGCAGCTACATGTTTTCCGCAGGAGTGCTTATCTCATTACCCGCCATTACCGCACTACTTCTCATTAACATCTCTTTTGGCGTAGTGTCGCGAGCAGCGCCCTCTTTAAATATTTTTGCGGTTGGTTTTCCTGTTACCTTACTGACAGGCTTGGTGATGTTGTCATTTACAACGCCTATGATTATGCCGCATTTACAAGAGATGATTGGCAGGGCAATGGCTGTCATTACCAGTTTCCAGTTGACAGGTAGCTAGCTCAATGGCTGAAAATGCAGATGGCTCAGAGAAGTCGGAAGAACCGACCGAGAAAAAGTTAAGGGAAGCGAGAGAGAAAGGGCAGGTACCACGCTCTAAAGAATTGACTACGCTGCTTTTAACCATGTTAGCCGCTTTATTCTTACTGTTCTATGGCGGTACAATGATTGGTCAGTTTGAAGTGCTGATGACTCAAGGTCTTAGCTTTGACCGCGCCCATGCCTTTGATGAAAAGAAGATGTTTGATTTGATTATTAGTATTACGCTGAATGCCATTTATCTTATTATGCCTTTCCTGTTGATGATGCTGTTAGTCGCATTAATTGCCCCGCTTCTACTAGGTGGTTGGTCGTTTAGTATTAAAGCGATGGCACCTAAAATGAGTAAAATGAATCCTGTTTCGGGTATTAAGCGAATGTTTTCAATGAAGGCTGTAGTAGAGTTAATTAAGGCATTGGCTAAATTCACATTGGTCATGTCAGTTGCAGTGATTTTTCTCTATAGCGTTTTTTCAGAGGTAATAGGTTTGGGGCTTGAGCCTTTAAAATTTGCACTAGGACACTCTGGTTCATTGATTGTTGAGGCCTTTATTTTTGTCAGTTTATCCCTGTTGATTGTGGCGATGATTGATGTGCCTTTCCAGCTTTATGAGCATAATAAACAGCTTAAAATGACCAAGCAGGAAGTGAAAGAAGAGCATAAGCAACAAGAGGGTAATCCAGAGGTCAAAGGGCGTATTCGTCAAGTACAGAG
>JAADDM010000115.1 GCA_013153955.1 Gammaproteobacteria bacterium
GCCAACAGCATGCCCACAATAATGACGGCAATCCCTAAGCCACCTTTAATGCCTCGCATCACTTCATCCATGGTGGTGAGTAGGTTTTCGGCAATTTTAGACTGCTCTAACATCATGCCCATAAAGACAAACAGGGGGACAGCAATGAGGATTGGGTTGCTCATAATGCCAAAGATTCGGTTTGGAATGCTCTGTAAAAAAGCCATGTCAAATGCGCCAAATAGGTTCGCAATGAGCGCAAAGATAAGAGACGTCCCTGCCAAGGTAAAGGCGACGGGAAAACCAACTAACAGCGCCCCAAAAATAACGGCAAAAAGGACTAATGCTAACCATTCCATTACAGCTTCCCCTCGTTAAGGTCTGTTGACTCAATGGGCTGTTGAGAGGTCCTTTTTTCTGACGTGTTGTATGGTGGGTTTCCTGAGATAAGCGCCAACACAGACTGTGTCGCAACGGACAAGGCTTGGCTAATAACCAGCAGAGCCATGATCAGAATAAGGGATTTTAAGAGGTAGAGGTATTCGATACCGCCTGCTTCCGCAGAGGTCTCTTGAATACGCCAACTTACGGCAACATAGTCCCAGCCAGACCAGATAATAAAGCCCATTGCCGGTAGGGTGAGTACAAATGAGCCGATGACATTAATCCAAGCACGGGTGTTGGCCGAAAACTGTGCATAAAATACATCGACTCTCACATGCTTATCTTGTTGATAGGTATAGGCGATGCCCAGCATAAATAAAAAAGCGTGGTTATACATAACGGCTTCTTGTAGCGCGATAGAGCCTGTATTAAAGCCGTAACGTAAAATCACGACCAGCGCCATAATGAAGACTAACGAGAGCGCACTCCATGCAACTAAATGCCCGAACTGTTGTTGTAGTCGGTTCTGTGTTGAGACAAATATTTCGGCAAATTGAACCAGTGAAGTATTAAGCGGTAAGGGCATGTTTTAATTCTACTTTTATCGACGAGGTTAATGGCCTTTTAGGCCTTGATCTGTGCGCTATTTTAGCGGTTTTTAAACAGGTTCGCTTAGATTTAAACTGAGGGCGGTATTTGAAGGGGGGAGTCGCGTAAATTGGCCTGTTCGTGATAAACCGATTAAGGGTTATCGCTTTATATAATCCCATATAACCAGGCCTGGTTATATGAGTGTCATTTAGAATAAAAAGGGTATTAAAGCCTCTGTTGGGGATGCTTGAGGATACGTTTTAACCCGGTATTTAATGGGGTTTAGTTAATGCTGTGTCAGTACATCATAAATAATACGGGTGGCTAAATTGATGACCAAAATATCCGCGCCCACTTGAATACGTGCGTGGTTATGTGGCAACTTTCCGTAATGTCGGTTAATTGATTGCGGTAGTCGGTTAAAGGCGACATGCAGTGGGAGTGTTTGATACTTTTGATAACCATGTACTTGAGGTTGATGGTGTTTTTGTGGGCGATGTTCATCGCGGTAAGCCATCCCATTGTGCTTATTTGAGTAGCCATTATAGGTCTCATGCTGGCGTTGATGGCGATAGGGTCGACTCTCATAATGACGGGTGTACTGAGCTGTTATGCTGTGACGGCCTGAATCACCCCGGGGCGCGTAATGTGGCCTTATCTCGTTTCTAGGCATATCAACATGAATAAACTGTTTGCTGTAATGGCTGTCCTCCGAGTGATAGCGATGAGGTTCTGCCATTGCTACGCTACTGAACAGGAGAGCGCAACCTGTTGCAAGCGGAATCATGGCCTTATTTAGAAGGGTATTCGATCTATTTAAGCGTTGGTTTTGAGTATTTAGCATGGTCATGTCTCCTTATGCATCCTCACAACTTGAGTCTATCACGCAGAGCATGAGAGAGGCTTAAGGGAGTTTTACTGAAGCTTTACGATAGGGGGAAGCAAGTATTAAGTAAGCCTGTGGCTGAGCGTTAGAGTCTACAGAAGATGTTTCAATTAGCCTGCCGAAGGCTTGTTTCATCCCCTTTTTAGAGCGTATAAATAATCAGATATGTGCATATTTAGGTAGAATGGAGTCTTTAAGATTAAGCACTTTGCTGTCCTCCCACTACTTAATAATTCAAGAGAGCCTTTTTGTCTAACCCACTTATTATAAAAGTCGCTGTACCGGGTCCCTTTCTTTTTCCGCTGGATTATCTATTTGATGCCCTAGCAGAAGGCTCGCCCGATTTATTATCAGATCTATCTGAGACGGCAGGTTTGATGGATAAGCGCATACCGCCCGTTGTTGGCGGACGGGTACGCGTGCCTTTTAGAAATAAAACCTTAGTGGGTTTGGTGATGTCTATTTCTGACACGGCAGACTATGATTTGGCCAAAATTAAGCCGATTGAGACGGTTATTGATGACGTTGCCCTGTTTGATGCACAGCAACTTGAACTGCTGGTCTGGTCGAGTCAGTATTACCATGAGCCGATTGGTGAGGTCGCCGCCGCCGCACTGCCTAAACGATTAAGAATGGGGGAAGCTGCGGAGATTGAAGGCGCCACCTATTGGCGGTTGACGGAATCAGGTCAAAAAATGACGGTAGAGGCTTTGCCAAAACGTGCCAGCAAACAGCACGCAGTGCTCACACACTTTTTACAGGCCACTGCCGCCCTTCAACCCCTAGTTTCAAGTACGGGACTCTCTCAAAAACTGGATAACTGGCGCTCTGTCGTTAATAAGTTTTTGGAAGCGGGTTGGTTAATCGAGCGTAAAGGCCCCTGTTTAACAGAAGGGCAGTATGGCAAGCAACTGAACCACCCGCTTAATACTGAACAAAAAATAGCGGTAGACAGCGTTGTCACTCGGCTAGAGGACTCCAATCCTTTTGGGGCTTTTTTACTGCAAGGGATTACGGGTAGCGGTAAAACTGAAGTGTATTTGGGAATGATTGAAGCCGTTTTAAAACAGGGTAAACAGGCGCTAGTACTTGTGCCCGAAATTGGCTTAACCCCCCAAATGGTCGGGCGTTTTGAGGCTCAATTACAAACCCGCGTAGCCACATTACACTCTGGCCTAAATGATTCGGAGCGTCACTGCGCTTGGCACTTGGTGCGTACGGGACAAATTAAGGTATTGTTAGGCACACGCTCGGCGGTGTTTACGCCTTTTAAAGACCTTGGTATCTGTATTATTGATGAGGAGCATGACCTCTCCTATAAACAGCAAGAGGGCTTTCGGTACTCGGCTAGAGATTTGTTGATTCGTCGTGCCGCGCAACAGCGTGTTCCGGTTGTGTTGGGTTCAGCCACGCCTTCTTTAGAGAGTCTACTGAATGTTAAGTTAGGCCGTTATACCCATTTACAGCTGAAACATCGTGCGGCCAATGCGCAGTTACCCAGCTTAAAACTACTCGATATTCGCGGTGAAAAAATTCAAGAAGGGGTCTCTCGACCGCTTAAAAATGCGATGACAGAGCACCTGGATAAAGAGGGGCAAGTACTGTTGTTCTTGAATCGACGCGGCTTTGCCCCCGTTTTAATGTGTCATGAGTGTGGCTGGCAGGCGAGTTGCCCCAGCTGTGATGCCAATATGACCCTGCACACGGGTCAATTTAATGACTATTTACAGTGTCACCATTGTGGTGAGCAAGAGGCCGCCCCTGAAATCTGTCCAAGTTGTGAAGGCGATGAGTTTGTTAAGGTAGGCCAAGGCACAGAGCGCCTAGAAGAGGCGATGAAGGCGTGGTTTCCAGATAAGCGTGTGCTTAGAATTGATAAAGACACCACGCGCTTAAAAGGCAAAATGGCAGAACTCACTGGTCAAGCACAGCGAGGTGAGGCGGATATTTTAATCGGCACGCAAATGTTGGCCAAAGGTCATCACTTCCCGAATGTGACCTTAGTCGGTATTTTAGACATTGATCAAGGCTTATTCAGTGTGGACTACCGTGCAGCAGAGCGCATGGCACAACAAATTTTACAAGTTGCTGGGCGTGCTGGGCGTGCCGAAAAGAAGGGGGAGGTCTTGATTCAAACCCATCACCCTGACCATGCCCTGCTTATTTCACTGATAACAGAGGGTTATGATGCGTTTGCACAAGGGGCTTTGGCGGAGCGAGCACATGCTAAATTACCCCCCTATCGTCATCAAATTTTAATTCGTTCTGAAGCGACCAACCCTCAGGATGTGACGGCTTTTTTAGACTCGCTTAAAGCGGGGCTTGCGTTAAATCAAACCGCCTTCATGACTTCGCAAACAGCAGAAACGCCCTCTGAGTCAGTCGATATATGGGGGCCCGTGGCTGCCCCCATGTTACGCAGGCAGGGACGCTATCGTTATCAGCTGCTGTTACAGTCGGCGAGTCGTTCACAACTGCATCGACTACTGGGCGAAATGGAGCCACATATTTATAAAAGCCCTTTGGTGAGGAAAGTACGCTGGAGCATTGATGTTGATCCGCAGGA
>JAADDM010000201.1 GCA_013153955.1 Gammaproteobacteria bacterium
AAACTCGTTTGCATGCTTTAAAAAACAAGACCCACTTCCCACTCCCTACTTCCTACGCCCTGTTTTTATCCGTATCCCCGGACGAGGCGGCATTTTGCCGCCGAGATCCGGGGTCCATGCTGGGCAAACAGCCAAGATTCTGTTGCTGCGAATCGAGTCATTAATTAACACGTGACCGGTGATGGAACCGCAGACTCAACCGTGGATTTTGGACGCGGCATGGGACCTGATAGTTGGCTTTGACGGGATGTGGGATGTAGGGAGTAGGGAGTAGAAAAATCAGTTTCCTGTTTTGCCGAGCTGTACCAAGCCCGTTTGAATGCCCGCAATGAACAAAACCCACCATCCACCTCCTACACCCTGCTTTTATCCGTATCCCCGGAAGAGGCAGCAATATTGTTGCCAAAATCAAGTGTTTGTTTTTAGTATTGAGCTAATAGTTACAGACTGAATTATAGTGAGCGTAGCATATGCTAGTGACATGGCTTTTAACGGTGCCTTATTTTGTTTGTGAAGTTATTGGAGCGTGAGGTTATTGGGAAAAATTAGGATGAAATATTCTTTAAGCGACACAGAATATAATTTGACTGCTCCCCTAAATTAAAGAAGCTTATTAGTAAAATAGGACCATAATTAGTATATGCTAAGTAATAATAAGTATAACCCAGCGACGTAATTGATCCAGAGTCATCTAATACTTGTAGCTGGCCTAATACATGTTCGAAAAGTTCTTCAGTAGTAAATGGATCCAAGTAGACGCTACCAAGGTATAAAGATGATGTGTCGCATTCATATTCGCCTTTCAAATCTTCAGGCATAATGCTGTTTATGATTTCAATAAATTTAGCTCTCTCAAAGTCGGATAGCTTACGTAATTTACTCGTAAGGTCATTGCCGTGGCTTTCCGTAAGTATCTTTTTATGAATATTTCGTACAGGGTTTGTACCAATACTAAATTTATAATTGTGAGTACGGTTATACCAGGCAAATAGCCAAATTAATAAAAACAATAATCGTATATATTTGCTATCAAGTAATTTTCGCATATTATAACCCCTCTTCATCTAGTATCGAAGACAAGTAGACCAGTATATACATTAGAACTCACTACATAGTACAATAAGCATTTGCAAATGACAAGTATAATATCTTGTTTCATTCCGCATATCCGTTCCAAAACAGCTAATACCCAAATAGGTATATAGCTATATCAAGTATAGATATATAGCTATATCAAGTAGGTATCTAATGGAAATATACAGACAATATTGTTCCTCGCATTATTGATGTAGCGGTGAAAAAGCGGAAAACGTGTCCCCGCGGTTGATATTCAGCGGAAATGTTTTGATAATTTGTAAATATGCGATTATCGCAAAACTGGCGCAACAGAATCTTCACAATCACAATCGGTGTAGTATGCTGCAAGCAACATCCATATTTGTGGCAATAAAGGAAAATACAAATGGAAATATACAGATGTATCAAAGCTATGGTAAAATTAATGTATATAAATATTCGAAGTATCATTCCCTAGTGGTAATCTAAAAATAAGAAGAAAATAGCTTCATTGCTGCATACGGTGGGATATATAAGGCGAATGCTGCAATATACACAAGTTCTATATACTACATACTAACTAGCTAGAGGGCACATTCTCTAATGTGCAAAATGTTATTAGATAAGACGTTCAAAAAATATATGATAAATAGCGCACAGCCAATTGTACTCTAGTGGCATATGAGGATCTTTCCTCGACCGCTACAATAACGGAGATTGGCTAAAAAGCTAACAATCTAATTGGGATTAAAAAGGCTAGAACGCTCAACGCATTTATTATATCCGCAAACAAGAGAAAGCTAGGCGCGCATCTGCGTTGAGCTCGACCAACTCTTCATTATTCTACATAGCAAAGTATATTATCGCTTGTTGGACAAATAAAAAGTAAACGGGTAGCTGACATTCGCTTGTTTTTTGTTCTTCGAATACCTTTTAGCTATGAGACGATCGTGCCGCTCTGTGTTACGCCGTTCTTGTTTGTTTCAACGTTCAGACAGCCGCCAGCGAACTCAGTCTATGCCAAGAGGTCACAGCGTTATTGCATTTAGTGTATAAATTAATTAAAAGGGAGAGTGATATGGAACATAAAGATTATCGGCAGGTTGATGCCTTCGTGAATGACGGTTCGGCCGACTGGTATTATGAAAATAGAGGACAAAGGGTGGGCCCAGTTAAGGCAAAAGATATTAGCGAACTTGTTGAATCAGGCAAACTCGACGCTGATACTTTAGTATGGACTGCGGGAATGCACCACTGGGATAATTTACGCAACACATCCCTAATTAATCACATAAGCAAAGTTTCTCCTCCCCCATTAGCACCAGAAGCAGTAAATGATACATTTGCTTGGCTGATAGCAACAGCACCACTTTGGGGTCTTCTCGTAGAAGGGTTCATTGGCGGTCTCATCTATAGCGGGAACACACCAAGCTACTTATTAGAATACAGAGTGGCTCAAGCTATTCAAGACGGAGAATTCTGGTGGTTATATTTAATTATCTATCTAATTCTCTTAGCGTTTGACGAAAATCGTTTGAATAAGGCAGGATGTAAACTAAACGCATTCTGGATCGTGTTTGTACCAGCTTATTTGTACATGCGTGCAAGGGTATGCAAGCAAAGTCAACTATTGACTATAATTAATGTTGTATTGTTGATAATAGTAACCTTTTTCTAGGCTCCGAAATGAAAATATGAGACTGACTTACTTAACAAACCCATCCTCCTAGCCCAGTCCAAGAGCTGGGCGGTAAAGCTTTTTGTAGTCCCCTCCGTTGAAGCGACATTCGCATTCTTTGGGGAGGTAGAAGAAGTGCTTACGCGGGATGCTGTTGTATATGTGCGGGTGTCGTATCGCCCCGATTCCGGGAGTCCTGGGGTGTCGTTGATACAGGGACGGTTATCTAGCTAAACATCAAGCGAAAGCTTTTGGCGGTCCGCGCGACGGTGACGAAAGCTGGAAACGTCCGGCACGCTAAGCCGGTAAGGCCGCCTGAATAGACGATGCTATCGGGTACCACCCGGAACTCAAGTGACGGGTATCGGCGTCTCTGCCTTAGCGTTCGCTATTGGGAGCACGCAAGCGCGCCCACCACGCTTTGGCAAGCTGAACGCCGCTGCCTTTCCTGCAGCACTCTGGCCTCGTTTGCCTTTGCGTTTGCCGCCGAAGTGGCTCCCCCTACTTCTTCACCTGCTTCCTTACCCATCACCTTCCAATGCAAGGGGGGCCTTTTCCATCTCCCCGGCAATGATCGTACGCACGGCAAGGTAAAAGCGGTTCACCTGGGTCGCGGTTCACGTCCACAAGGTCAGCAGCTGCTCGTGTGGTGGTGTCTGCTACGAATGTTCGAGCAGGCGCAGGCGCTTGGCCTTGCTGAGGCGGCTATTCTTTGTGCACCGGAGGTGGATTAACCTCATGGAGGTTGGCTATGCCAGTTCCTTTCAGAATGTTCGCGCAGCCTCAATCACGGGTTGGTGACTCGGTCTGGACCTGAGGTCGCGCGGCTTCGCCGCTTGCCTGGGATGACGAGATTATATTTGAGTCAAATCAAACCCGCTTCGTCATTCCAGCCAAGCAGGCCGCAGGCCTGCGCGAGTTGGAATCCAGAGCCTAAAGCATGGTGGGTGCTACGTTGCTATACATAGCTTCACCCCCAGCAACGGAACCGTGGCTTATTGGCGCGGCATGGGCCCCGGCTCGCGGTTGCTACGCTCCCTTGGCCGGGGACACGGTTAACCCCTTTCCCCAAATAATGGCGTATCCCCGGACGAGGCAACCAAAGGTTGCCGAGATCCGGGGTCCATGCTGAGCGAACAGCCGAGATTAGGTTGCCGCCGATTGACCGCCAAGACGTAAGTTTGAGTCAGCGTCAACATTGAAAGTGCCGTTATTGCGGTTGGCCATGATGTAAACGGCAGGCTGCATCTAATGCAACTATAGCCTCGGTGATAGGTTTACCGGAGCAGGTTTCAGGACTGTCAAACGTTGAAGTACCGCGCCTCGGGGTGGTGCACCACGAAGGCGCTGGTGGATTGTTCGGGAACGAGCTGGAAGTCTTCGGTCAAACTCAGGCCAATGTCGCCCCAGTTGAGCAGGCGTTCCAGCTTGGCCTGGTCTTCCAGGTTGGGGCAGGCGGGGTAGCCAGGGGCGTAGCGGGCCCCCTGGTAGCCCTGGGCAAAGAGCTTTTGCAGGTCGGTGGCGTCGGCGGCGGCAATGCCCCACTGCTGGCGCAGGCGTTTGTGCCAGAACTCAGCCAGGGCCTCGGTCATCTCCACCGAGAGGCCGTGGAAGAGCAGGTAGTCCTCGTACTCGCCGGCGTCGAATAGCTGCTGACTGAAGG
>JAADDM010000320.1 GCA_013153955.1 Gammaproteobacteria bacterium
TTAGATGAGGTGGCAGATTCCCTTTATTATGGCAAAAGCGGTGTGGTCTTTATGCCTGAAAGAAAGGAGCTAGGTTTTAGAAGCGGTTTATCAGGCACAATTTCCAATTTTTCTTTAACTCATAAATTGCCTAAAAGGGTTAAAAAAAGGCTTCCTGAATATGGGGTTTGGACATGGCAGGCCTTAATGAATGCCCTTGATAATGCAGGTTTAGAGCCTGATCTTTTTCAAGGAAATGTGAAGTCAGGCGTTATTTTAGGCAATGATTCTTCTGCTGTTGCTGCTGTGGAGCAGGTAGAACAGTTAAAAAAATTTAAAGAGAGCAGATATATAGGCAGCGGGCACATATTTCAGTTGCTGAATTCAACTTTGACCCTGAATTTTGCTACAATTTTAGGCATTGCAGGCACATCTATGACCCTGAGCTGTGCATGTGCCAGCGGAGGCGCAGCCATTGCCCATGGCGCTGAGCTTATATTAAAGGGGGATTTAGATATTGCTATTTGCGGAGGCGCACAAGAAATATCTTGGGAATCCATGTGCAGTTTTGATGCCCTTGGTGCCTTCTCCATAAGGGAGGATGAGCCTGAAAAGGCTTCAAGGCCCTTTGACAAAGAGCGGGATGGATTAGTGCCCAGCGGTGGGGCAGCAGTGGTGATATTGGAATCTGAAGATCATGCTCAGGCAAGAGGGGCTGATATATTGGCATCTGTTAAGGGATCGGGATATTTCTGCGATGGAAGCCATGTGTCATTGCCTTCTGGCAAAGGCCTAAAAAATGCTGCTCTTGCTGCATTAAAGAGCGCTGGTTTTGCGCCATCTGATATTGATTTAGTCATGGCCCATGCCACATCTACCCCGCTTGGTGATGAGGTTGAGGCCAAGGTCATAAAAGAGATTTTTTCTATTTCACAAAAGGGGCAAGGGCCGGTTATTTGTGCTACAAAAGCCCTTACAGGCCATGAATTTTGGATGGCAGGGGCATCCCAAGTAATATATGCTATTCTTATGGCTAAAAAGGGGTTTGTAGCAGGAAATGTTAATTTTAGTGAGCCTGATCCAGAAGCAGAATGGTTAAACATCCCTGCTACATCTTTGGAGATGAGCATTCGCAAAATTTTATGCAACTCATCAGGGTTTGGCGGCACCAATTCTGTATTGGCATTGCAGATTGAATCTGATTAAAAAGATGAAATGTGATGTAGTGGTTATAGGGAGCGGAATTAGCGGTCTTACAGTGGCGGCTTTGCTGGCCTCGTGCGGCAAGGAGGTTGTGATTGTAGAAGGCTCATCCCTGCCCGGCGGGGCAATAAAGCGTTTTAAACGGAAGGGCATAGACTTTGATATAGGGTTTCATTATACAGGCTGCCTTGATTCCCAAGGGATTTTGGCAAAAATATGGTCTTTAGTTGGTATATTGCCAAACCTTTTCATTCAATCCTTTCCTGAAGGCTCTGCTGAAGAAATCAGATTTTTTCATTCAGATAAAAGCGCTAAGCTCCATTTCTCCTATGAGGAAACAGAGCATTCCTTATGCCAAAGCTTTCCAGCCTATTCAAAGCAGATAAAAGAATATCTTCAAACAATAGAGGAGATAGCCAATTCTGTCCCCTTTTTTAATTATAATCTTCCAGTAGAATCCTTTATAAGGGGAGGTTGGCCTTATAGGCGAAAGCCTTTAAAGGATTTCTTTTGTAAGTTAGCTATTCCCAAAGAGCTTGTTGCTGTTTTGTGTCAACCCATTTTTTTGTATGGAGTTCCTTTAGATCAGACAAGTCTAGGCATTCATGCAATAGTAGCCCATTCCTATCTTAGCGGAGCATATCACATCAATGGAGGCGGACAGGCCATTGTAAATAGCTTTTTAGAAAGATTTAATCAGTTGGGCGTAAAGGTTTTAACAAAAGAAAAGGTAGAGCGCATTTTTCATAAAAACAATAAAATCACCGGTGTTGATACCCAAAAACAACATATTCAAGCAGAAAATGTGGTTTATACAGGTCATCCTACCCATCTTCTTGACTTAATAGACCATGAGCCTTTCAGGCCTATTTATGTTTCAAGGCTTAAAGAGTTGGAAAATACCGATTCTATGTTTATAGTTTTTGGCTCTTTGATGCCAAACACCTCTGTTTCTGACTATTTTAGATGGAGAAATCTCTATTGCATAAGCCTTAATGATGCTTGGGTTACAGATTCTTCTTCTAATAACAGCCATGAGTCGATCATGGTAACATGCCCGGGATTAAGGGATGGAGGGGATCATCCTAAAGGCGGAATGTTAATAAGGCCGGCAAGCTGGAATGAGGCTTCTTCTTTTTGGGCTGGCCCTAAACAGAGGAAACAGGGATATAAAGAGTGGAAGGAAGAGCAGGTGGATAAGCTGTGTAAAAAAATAGGCCAATTTTGGCCCAACTTGCATAACAGCTTTAAAGTGGTTACTGCTTCTTCGCCCTTGACCTTTGCTGATGAGCTGTCTGCTCCTCAAGGGACTGTGTATGGGGTTAAGCATTCCTCAGCTCAGATTGCGCCAACTGTCAGAACAAAAGTGGCAGGCCTTTTTTTGTCTGGGCAGAGCACCATGATGACAGGAGTTGTTGGCGCCTCTCTGTCTGCCATTACCACAGTAGGAGAGATGATAGGCTTTGATCAGATATGGCCTAAACTAATAGAGGCGAGCTAAAGTTAGATGGAACGGGTAGTAATAACAGGCATGGGAGCAGTCTCCCCTTATGGCATAGGCGTTGAGCCTTTTATTAACGGGCTTAAAAAGGGCCATTGCGCAGTAAAGCTTATGGAGGAATGGCGTGAGATAGAAGGCTTACGATCTCATTTAGCAGCTCCAGTAGATGAAATAGATTTTAAAAAATATATTAAGCGTAAATTTAGGCGGAATATGGGAAGAATGGCCATGTATGCAGCAATAGCTGCTCAAGAAGCTGTGGATCATGCAGGCCTTTCTCAAAATATGCTTTCATCAGGCAAAACCGGTGTGGTTATGGGCTCTACTACTGGAAGCCCAGAATTTTATGAACAGTTCTTTTCAGGCTATCTGCCCAATAAGGTCTTTGATGGCATAAAGTCTGGCACTTTTTTTAAAATTATGTCCCATACCTGTTCAGCTAATGTTGCCCAAATGCTTTCCATTAGAGGAGAGCAGTGGAGCAGTTGCAGCGCTTGTGCCTCTTCCAGTCAGGCTATTGGATTGGGAATGTTGCTGATTCAGTCTGGCCGTCAGGAAGTTGTGATTTGCGGAGGGGCTGATGAAGTGCATCCTATGGTTACTGCGGTATTTGATCTAGTAGGCGCTGCATCGGTGCGCAATCATGCTCCTCAGACCACGCCAAGGCCTTTTGATAAAGATAGAGACGGCGTAGTGTGTGGTGAAGGAGGCGGAGCTTTAATTTTGGAATCATTAAGCCATGCCCAAGCTAGGGGAGCGCACATTTTAGGCGAGCTTTTGGGCTTTGGCCATTCAAATGATTGCAAACATATAACATCTCCCGATGTTGAGGCCATGATGATGGCCATGAACTCAGCCTTAGACCATGCAGGAATAAAGGCTGAGGACATAGATTTTATAAATGGTCATGCTACTGGCACAGAAATAGGGGATAAGGCTGAAGCACTTGCAATTTCAGAAGTATTTGGAAATAATGTGTTAATAAATTCTTTCAAGGGGCATATAGGCCATGCTTTAGGCGCTGCTGGAGTGCTGGAGACCATAGCAGCGCTAGATGCTTTCAAAAGCCACACATTGATGCCAACGCTTCATTTTAAGGAACTGGCTCCAGACTTTCCAGCAATCAATGTGCTTACAGAACCTTGGAAGGGTAACATCAATCTTTTTCTAAAAAACAGTTTTGCCTTTGGGGGAGTAAATACATCATTTGTAGTTAAGAGGTGGAGTAATTGATTTCAGATAGGGAGTTAGAAAAAAAGATCCTTAATGTGCTGGAAGAGGAGTTTGAGCTAGATCCAGAGGATTTGAAGCCAGAAGCAAATTTGTATGAGGATCTAGGCCTTGATAGCTTGGATGCTGTGGACATGGTAGTGGCTCTGGAAAAGGCCTTTGGCATGAAGTTCACCAATCAGGAAGCGTTGCGTGAGGTCAGGACCATAGCTGATCTGTTCAAGCTCCTTAAGGAGATCCGTGACGCAAATATAGATGCAGTCTCTAAAAATAGTAGCAGCTAACATATATCTTTGGGCTGTCTTTATCCCGGTAACCTTGATGTCCCTTTTGATTTTTCCCTTCTTGGCATGTTATGGAATCCTTACAAACAGCTTTTCATCATTGCTAAGAAGGGGCATCAGGCTTTATGGTTTTATCTTGATATGTGCTTTATCTCCAGTTGTGCCAGTAACCTTAACAGACCGTTCA
>JAADDM010000035.1 GCA_013153955.1 Gammaproteobacteria bacterium
ATTTTACTGGAGGTGAATATCAGTGAGGAGGAGAGTAAGTCTGGCTTTAAGCCTTCTGAACTAGCAGCCGCAGTAGAGACGATAAAAACACACCCTATGTTACAGCTAAGAGGGTTAATGGCCATTCCTAAAAAGGCCGAAGGCCTTGAGGCGCAAAGAGTACCTTTAGCCAAGATGCAGGCACTTTTAAAACAGCTACAGAAACAGTTTCCAGAACTCCCCTTAGATACGCTGTCGATGGGGATGTCGGGGGATTTAGAAGCCGCTATTTTAGAGGGTGCGACAATCGTGCGCATTGGAACAGATATTTTTGGTGCTCGGGCAACCATAAAATAATCTAGCATGACAGCCTATAGCGCTGAGAATGACTTCATGCATTTTAGAATAGGGTCTATATGTCAAAATGCCATACACAAAAAAAGCCATGGGGATTCAAATGAATCCCCATGGCTTGTGATTGCTCTAAATACAGTTTCACGCCCTGATCTTTTAAGAAACACTCAAAAACTAATTTAACCAGGCCTGGTTGTTTTAATCTTCAGATTTTTCCGTTAATTGTTTATCAGCTTCTTCTACAGATTCAGTCTCTGATGCTTTATCTACATCCGTTTCACCTTCAGTAACAGGGACTTTGCTTGCCGTAGGCGCTATGTCTGACTCGACTTCAGAACCAGTCTCTGCTTCTGACTGAGCGGCATATTCAGACAATGACTCGTGAAAAACTTGAATACGCTCTAACCAACCCATTCGACTATCAAGTTCTGGAAATCTCTGAGAAGTCACATCAGCAAGGGCTTCATCAAATACTTTTTGAGAGGCTTCAAACTGAGCGTCAAGGGTTTCAATGGTGGACTGCCATGATTGTAAATAGCTGGGTAAATCGGACATTTTTACGCCGTAGACTTCGTCGCCATCCCCCCCTTGCCCATTCTGTACACCTTCGTACTCACTCACCGCTGCTTGTTGATAACTGGTTGATAACGACTCTGTCTGCGTTAAATTTAACTTAAAGCTCTCAAGCTGGCCATAATCAATATTTAACGCATTGGCCTGTGCAAGCGCCTTTTCAATATTGCCATCAAAGAAATTATTGGCCAGCTTATCGACCTGCTCAAAGACATTAAAAATTGCGTTAAGCTCAGCTTCGTTTAAGTCGCCCTCAACAGAGAAGGCAAAACTTTCTTCAAATGCGGTCGCTTCCAACTGCTCCTTACTCTCAAACTGACGAACACCAGAGGGACCTGACGTCGCTGCTTGTGTATGGGTAAATGACTGATACTCTGCATATAACTGTCTAAAATCTACCTTAACCACATCCCCTTCTTTGGTGGTCATTTGTAGCGACATGGTTTCGCTATACTGATAGGCCTGCTCAAAAGAGGCCATTCTCACAGCTGCCATTTGTCCTTGCGAGGAGGCGTTAAAATCATCGCTTTCAACCTGACTAGGGGCTCTATTTTGACCGCTCACTAAATCTTGCTGTGCACGCATTAAATCTGCTAAGCCATTTTTAGCATCGGGATTAACCAGCGATTTTGCCAGCATGGGGTTTTCAGTAATGGTATTTGACATGATGTTCGTCCTCTTTTAAATCAGAACAGTCGTTACGAATAATACGAGTACAAGGGCCAAAGCCACCTTGCTCACTCGTTTTTCAGTGTGCTCTAATCTACTTTTGTAGATAACCGGTTTATGACCATTTTAAAGAGGCTCGACAGATAAGGCATCATTAAATACCTAACTGAACATTCCAGGATAAAATTCCAACACCTGTTATTTGAATTGTTTAATCATACTTAAGTTAACGGCCAAAACCAAATAGTCTTTAATAAGAGTAACTTAGCCCTAATAAATACGCCCTTCCCGCCCAATTCACACTGCCTTATTGACTGGATAATGAGATTAGAAATGGCACGATAATCCTATGGCATCCCCTCGTATTTCAACCGATATCGCGTATAATAAAACCCAATTTTATAACCCGTTAAACAGGCTGTTTGGCAAGCGCCCTCGATGCGCGAGCATGAACTCAACCGTTTAACCAGCCCAAAAAAGGTCACCCATTATGAATGCAACCATCTGTTTTATTGGCGCAGGTAACATGGCCAAAAGCCTAATTGGCGGCCTAATTGCCAGTGGTTATGACAAGTCCAGCGTCATGGCAACCGATCCAACCTCTGCACAACGAGATGCCCTGACCGAAACCTTTGGCATTCACTGTTTTGCCGATAACAGTGAGGCGATTGCAAAAGCAGATATTGTCGTCCTTGCGGTGAAGCCTCAGGTATTACAAAGTGTGTGCGAAAGTATTCAGACAAGCATTCATAATCAATCTAAATTGGTCATTTCAGTTGCGGCAGGCATTCGCTCTGAAGACATTAATCGCTGGTTAGGCGGAAATACCTCAGTGGTTCGTACCATGCCAAATACCCCTGCGTTAATTCAAACGGGCGCAACAGGCTTATTTGCAAACGAGCACGTTTCATCCGCTCAAAAAAGTCAGGCAGAACATATTCTACGCGCGGCGGGTATTACTGTTTGGGTCGACCAAGAAGCCCAGTTGGATATTGTCACCGCCTTGTCGGGGAGTGGGCCAGCTTACTACTTCCTCTTTATGGAGGCGATGGAAGCGACCGCTCAAAAAATGGGCTTAGATGCCAAAACGGCACACCTATTAACCATGCAAACGGCTCTGGGTGCAGCCAAAATGGTCATGGAGAGCAGTGAGGATTGTGCCACTTTAAGACGCAATGTTACCTCACCTAATGGCACTACCGCGGCGGCTATTGAGAGCTTTGAAAAAGCACAGCTGCCTAAGATTGTTGAAGCAGCAATGCAAGCCGCACAAGCACGTGCAGGTGCGCTTGCCGATGAACTTGCTAACACACCCAAGCACGCAGAAAACAAAGGAAACGCATAATGGACGCACTCTCTCCGATTGGCCAAGGTGGCCTATTTTTATTACAGTTTGTCACTGGTATGATTGTCTTTGCGCTGATGCTCCGTTTTTTATTGCGCGCAACTCATGTTGATTGGCGTCACCCTATTGTGGGCTTTATTGCAAAAGTCACCAACCCGCTCTGCGCCCCCGTTAATACCGTTCTGCCGCTAAAAGGCCGCTGGGATTGGTCGGCCGTCATGACTGCCATACTCATTCAAATGGTCTTTGCCTTTGCGATTGGGTTCTTAACAGGCCGAGATTTCAGTGCACCGTTTATCGTGCTTTACGCCACCACTGAAATTGCCAATCAACTACTCGACATGATGTTCTGGCTGATTGTTATCCAAGCAGTATTAAGCTGGGTTGCACCCGGTGGAAACTCCAACACGGCCATTTTTGACCAACTAACTGACCCCATCCTAGCCCCCTTTAGAAATCTAATTCCCCCAATGGGCGGCATGGATTTATCACCGATTGCTGCCATTGTGGCCATTAAGTTGGTACAAATTGTCATTCTGGGTTCTATTACCCAAGCTGTACAGACGATGATAGGGTAGTTCAGAATATGTCGAATACACCAGAGGGTGTTATCCCTCAAGTTTTAAGCATTGAAACCCCGCTCACTTTAGAAAGTGGCGCGGTGTTGCCTCGCTATGACCTCGCCTATGAAACCTATGGCGAGCTTAATTCTGATGCCTCTAATGCGATTCTTGTCTGCCATGCACTCAGCGGAGACCATCACGTGTCGGGCGTAGATCCCGAAGGCAAAAAAGGCTGGTGGAATGGCTATATTGGCCCCGGTAAAGCGATTGATACCAATCAGTTTTTTGTGGTCTGCTCTAACAACTTAGGCGGCTGCCGAGGCAGTACGGGGCCGACTGAACTCAACCCTGAGACAGGTAAAGTCTACGGACCAGATTTTCCATTTGTCACCTGTAAAGACTGGGTCAACAGCCAGAACGAACTCAGAAAACACCTTAAGGTTGAACAGTGGGCAGCTTTAGTCGGCGGCTCTATGGGCGGCATGCAAGTTTTACAGTGGGCGATAGACTACCCTGATAAGCTCAGGCACGCATTGGTCATCGCTGCGGCACCTAAACTTTCTGCCCAAAATATCGCCTTTAATGATGTGGCGCGTAATGCCATCATGACCGATCCAGACTTTCATGGTGGTCGCTATATTGAGCATAACACCACGCCCAAACAGGGGCTGGCACAAGCCAGAATGCTGGGGCATTTAACCTATCTATCAGACGATATGATGGGCTCAAAATTTGGTCGAGAGCGTCGCCAAGATAAGATTAATTACAGCTACGATGTTCAGTTTCAGGTAGAGAGTTATCTGCGCTACCAAGGTGAAAAATTTGCCACTAAACAGAACTTTGACGCCAACACCTACCTGTTAATGACCAAAGCGTTAGACTATTTTGACCCTGCGGC
>JAADDM010000072.1 GCA_013153955.1 Gammaproteobacteria bacterium
CCGCCCACTTCGAGTGCTGCTGCACGCAATTTATCATAGTCAGGCCCATAAAGCTCTGCCATAATTTGTGTGGTAACGGGTGGCCCAGGAGGGGTTTCATACAGTTTGATGTTTGCACCGGGAAAGGCTTTTCTTAGCCCATCTAACGATTTGTTAAAGGACTCCACCACCTCGTGAGACGAAACATCTCGGTGGTGTTTATCCACTAGATTGACTCTAATCTGTGCAAAGTTGGTGCCTTGCTTAATTAAATCACCGCGAACCAAGGCGGCAAAATCAATCGGGGCATGATCCCCTAGGAAAACACTATAATCAACCACATGAGGGGTGACTGACAAACGCTCACCCACATGTCGAACGACTCTGTCAGTTGCTTCCAAAGCTGTCCCTTCGGGCATATCTACTTGGATTAAGAAGGTACTGGTATTGTCATAAGGCAACATTTTCACCTCTACCCCAGCCGCATGCAAGGGGTTATTTAAGCCATCAGACCTTAAAAACTGTGCAGCGGGCTGTAACATTGCGGCAATCAATGAAATAAGTACCAGCCCTAAAAAGACATTACGCTTAGTACGACTTTCAATCAGCGGTGTGATAGAACGCACATAAAGCTTCTGCATCCAATCTTCTTTTTCAACGTGATGCGCTTCTAAGCTCTCACGCTCCTTCATCTCTTTGATCGCTTTTTTACCCAATAAACGATACGCCATATAGGGCACGAGCATATAGGCAACCACAAGTGATGCAACCATTGCGACAGGCACGTTAAATGGGATAGGAGCCATAAAAGGCCCCATCATACCTGTTACGAATAACATCGGAATAAAGGCTAGAATAACAGCAATGGTGGCAACATTCGTCGGGTTACCAATCTCATTGGTCGCTTTGATGATGACCTCATCAAACTTCTCTGGATCAAAGCCGTTGTGAATATGCCTGTGAATATTCTCTATGACGACAATGGCGGCATCCACTAACAGCCCCAGTGAAAGAATCAAGGCAAACAGGGTAATTCGGTTAATGGTTTGATCCGCAAGCATGCCCACAAATAGCACCACAAATAGGATCAACGGCACGGTAAGCGTAACAATACCCGCCTCACGCCAGCCTAAAAATAGCACAAGGATAATCACCACAGAAGCCACCGCAATGCCTAAATGTTCCATTAGAAGATTGACGGCCGCATTGGCTTTTTCACCATCATTTCGAGTCACAACGACATCAACATTGCTCGGCAAAACGCTCTTCTTTAGCATCTCTAACTTATCAAGCACAGCATTGGCCACATCCACCGCATTGGTTCCCGGCTTCTTCGCAAGGGAGATGGTTACAGCTGCTTGCTCACTTTTAACAGATAAAGCCCCTTCAGGGCCAAAACCAATACGCGTAAAGGCTTCTGATTCCATTGGACCATCAATAATTTTTGCGATGTCCTTGAGATAGATCGGACTGCCCATATCAGATCCAATCACAATCTCCCCAACCTCTTTAGCAGAGCCTAAATAGCCATTCACACGGATCAGTTGACTGCGGTTATTATTCACCATCGCGCCAACAGGAAGAGAGACATTACTGCCCAATAGCATCTGACTCACGGCATCTAAAGACAGTCCCACTTGAGAGATCTTCTGCGCATCTAGCCACACATTAACGGCTCGGTTTTTACCGCCGACCACCTCGGTAAAAGAGACGCCATCAATATTACGAAGGTTCTCAACCAACTTGAGAGAAATATCTCTCAAATCATAGCCTGATAATTCACTCGACGTAATTGCCAGAGTCATGATCGGTACATCATCCACATTAATCGGTTTAATTAATGGCTGCTGAGTATCGGGAGGCATCTTATCCATGTTCTGCATAATTTGGTTGTAGACTTTAACCAAGCTGTCCACCTGATTTTCGCCCACATTAAACTGAACGGTCACCACGCCAAAATCACTGCCTGCATAGCCAAAAGTATGATCAACACCGGGCAAAGCACTCAGGATCGTTTCAAGTGGCTTCACTACCATATTTTCAACTTCTTCTGGCGTTGCTCCTCCTTTCGGCACAATAATGTTCGCGGCAGGCACTACAATTTGAGGGTTGTATTCTCTAGGTGTCACCACATAAGCCATCATGCCCGCCAACGTAATGGCAATGACAATCATCATGGTGATTTTGGAGTGAATAAAGGCCTTCGCCAACTTACCCGCAATGTTTAATTTCAGTTCATCACTCTGATTCAACTGGTCTTTTTGATTCTCAGACATGCTATGCCTCCAACTCAGATTGACCACTTAACGACATTGCAAGGTCTCCTTGCACACCGGTCACTTCAACAATGTCGCCATTCAACATGCTCTCATTATTTTCAATAACAATCTGCTCACCCAAAGCCAGACCCGCTTGAATTTCAATCTGAGAACCAATCTCTAATCCCGTTCTGACCATGTGAAAAAATGCCCGTCCATTTTCGACCACAAACACGCCTTCAATCCCTGCTCTCACCACAATGGCTGACTTTGAAATCATCATGGTCTGCCTTACGTCTCTTTTAAAGCTTACGCGAGCAAAAGTACCACTATTGATGTTAAGGCCTTCTGGTAGGTTCAACTTGACGGTATGCGTGCGTGTTTTAGGGTTTGCTGAGCCGACTAATGTATAAATTGTGCCAATAAAGGCCTTGTCCTGACCATCGACTTGTACCTGCGCTTCATCGCCAATATGCAAGACTGCAAACAGATCTCCTGAAACCTCTGTTTTCACACTTAAAGAGGTTGCATTCTCAATCACAACAATCGGCTTACCGGGTGCAGCCAAGCCACCTGCAACAGCCAACTTTTGAACCACAACCCCATCAAAAGGGGCTTTTACATTGGCATAATTTAACTGCTCTTTAGCCTGTTTCAATCCTGAGTGTGCGGCAGCTACATTTTGTTGAGCCACACTGTACTGCAAGCGAATTTTGTCATACTGCTGCTTAGAGACAGAATCATCTTTATACAATTTAGTAAAACGGTTGTAGTCAAGACGTGCATCCTTTAAAGCAGCGACAGCTTGACGATATGCCGCTTCCGCCTGTGCAATTTGGCTTTTTATATCTGCCGAATCAATACTAAAAAGTAAATCCCCTTGCTTCACCTTTTGACCTACTTCAACTTCAAGGCCTTTAATGTAACCAATTAAGCGAGAAGCAATACTGGCTTTTTGTTCAGGCACTATCGACCCCGGTACAACGGCCATCAGAGGAATAGTGCCCAGCTGAACCATCTGAACTTCGGCTTTAAATACTTGTGCCGTCTCTTTCTGCTCGGTTGCAGGCTCTTCATTACAGCCTGAAAGACTGAGTGCGAGGGCTAGAACAGAGATTGTAAATATTTTAGATACCTGAATCATAATGACTCCTTAAACGTTAAATTTTGTGTGGGATTGCTGACTGAATAAAGCGGAAACCGTCTATAAACTTTGAATATCCATCGTGCCAGTTGCTAAACGTATTTTTGCTTTATAGACATTCAGGTCATACTGAGCAGCCGCTAAGTGCGCCCTGGCCTTATCGAGCTGAGTTTGTGTCGCCAATACTTCTGTCATCGTAGACACGCCCCCTTTATAGCGTTTCATAATCAGTTTTTGGGCTTCACTCGCCTGTTGAACAGCCAATAAATCAGACTGAACCTGCTTCTTGGCGACTTGCATTTTATGCCATGAGGTGAGCACTTCTAAACGCAGTTTATTCTCTTCAGAATGCACTTTGGCACGCTTTTGCTGTGCTGAGGCATTCGCCATATCAACCGAGCTACTGGTCACACCAAAATCGGTAATTTTCCAAGAAACAACGCCTGCAATGGTGTAAGAACCATTGGCTAAGCTGAGGGAGTCATCATTCCACTCTTGTCTAAGCATGACGTTAAAATTAGGATAAAACTCTGCTTTAGCGGCATCTACCTCAAAAACAGAGGAGGCGGCTTCTTTACGCTGAGCTTCAAGCTTTGGATTGCTCATCGCCATACCTAATAACTCTTCTGCAGAATCCACTGAAAGCTCTAGATCAAAGCGTTCTGCAACTTCTATAGGCGCACCTGCTTCTAAATTCATCAGCATTCTTAAACTATCAAAGGCAATCTGCTCCTGGCCTTGAGCCTTTAATAACTCGACCTCTGCCATCGACTGATGTACTTTTGCGGTTAAATACTCAGAGCGAACCACCACGCCTTCATCCATTAAGTTTTTAGTGGTACGAACAAATTCATCCGCCGTTACCTTCGCCTGTTCAGCTACTTTAATATAGGCGCGTGCGGCGTGAACACCTTCATACGCTTGATAAACGTTATAAGTTAAGTATTGTTGAACCGCTAGATTACCTTGCTGAGCAGCCTCAATCATCGCTGCAGCTTGA
>JAADDM010000318.1 GCA_013153955.1 Gammaproteobacteria bacterium
CGGTCGGTCGGTCGGTCGGTCGGTCGGTCGGTCGGTCGGTCGGTCGGTCGGTCGGTCGGTCGGTCCGAACCATTATATTAGCATGCAGAAAGACACAGGCAGGAATGAGCTGTCATTTGTAACTTGTTACATCTAGAAATCATTTATATGTTTTCGTATATCGATCGCATAAGCATCACTGATATGTGAATTTAATACATCCCTTTATGCCGATAATATTTTGTTTCTTAACATCACTGTGACTTGTTTGCTGGTGTTAATTGATGCAAATTCTGTATGTGTATTCAGTTACACTTTGGCCCTTTGAATATTCCAAACATTATACAAATGACGTTTGAGCCCGGGAATGCACATGCTAATTACAATTGAATATACTTTTCATGCAATGAGGATTTACTGAATTCAGCATACGTACTTACTGGGACTTTCAAATTCTGGTTGATAAGAGCAAATATAATATTTACTTAAACATGACGATGCTTACAAATCATTTGTCAATTTAATATTCTTCTGTGATAGCAGGATGTAAATTACCGAATCAATCAGAGCCACACTTGTCAAGTAAAGTACTTTCCGTTTTGGCATAGAACGCTTTCAAACGTTGTCATTCGACTGGATTTGTAATACTTTTGAAAGCACTTAAAGCAGGAAGTGAGCACCAAGACGCCAGCCTCAACGCCGAGAATCTCGTCCCAAAGTTCGAAATCGTTTAGCATCGCCTTCCACGGTGCCTGGTTCATGTATTCAACTGTGGTGGTCATGACGGCTATGATAAGGTTCAGCAGCAGCACGGTAGCGATGACGGTGAAGGCTACGTAGGCCAGCTTGGCGTTAAGCCCTAGCGAGAAGTGAGAAATCCCGGAGCTGAGCGACACTTGGTAGGCGGAGAATAGACTGGAGGAGAGCGACTGAAAGCCGGACACCTTCTTGGCTGGGCACTGGGTCTGCCTCATGATGAAGTAGAAGATGGTTCCGAACGCCAGCAGGACGATGATGAAGACGACTGCGAACTGGGCCAGGTGGTCGGCCATCTTCTTGGCGGTGATGACGAAGAAGCCGATGCCGGGAACAAGCCTGAGTGCGTATATGGCCTGAAGGAAGCGGAGCAATAGGCCAAAGAAGATTACTTTGCTGAGGACGTCGGCCAAAAGTTGCTGCCGCTCGAACAGAAACAGCAGCCGGTCGACGTGTGCCCGTAGGTTACGTCCCATGGCCTCGCCGTCGCTGGCGTCCGACAGGTGCCAGGCGCCGGAGAAGAAGGCCGTTGTCTCAGCAGCCACGCGTCTGGCCGCGACCAGATCCAGATGGGACAGGAGGACGGCGCCAGCGTACAGGAAGTACGTCAGTACGGCCAGCTGTCTGTTCAGATAGGAGCCTGGCATCCGAACGAATAGAACGGGATAGCTGGCGTACCAGCAGCCGTCGGCCAGCCAGTTGTAGTTGTTCGCCAGGAAGACGAGTCGACAGGCCAAGTCCTGCAGCGCGCACAGTGCAATCACCAGGTGCATGGCCAGGCGGGCCACTGATGTCAACTCGGCCGTGAATCTCATCTTGTTCTCTTGCTCCGTCACCGCATACTTCAAGGTTTGGTGGTCCCTGCAGACGGACCGCAGCAACTCGTGACACACTCGTGATGGCCTTCTGGTTGTCTTCGGCCGACAGGCTGGCCAAGTGATGGTAGATGTTGTTGCCCACGGCGTCGGCGTCCGTCAGCGAGCTGCCGTGGTCGAGGAACAATCGAACCATGTCCGGCTCCTCGGAGAGCAGGGCGTGGAAGAGGCGCAGCTCACAGTCGTGTCTCGGCCAGTTGGCGCGCCGTCTCCGGTCCAATCGACAGAGGACGGCGTGAGCTGCGTAGAAGACTGGACTCATCGACACGAAGGCCACGAACAAGAGCACGAAGCCAGCGCACTTACCTAACGTGGTCTGGCCCCTTCCTGACAAGCTCGGCTCGTCTGCGGCGGTCTTTACTTGGCCGACGGTGGTGGCCCAGCGCAGTTCTCTTTGCAGCCCTTCTGAGTGCAGTCGTCCTAAGACCTCTTTGACGACGGTCACGTTACCGCCCCTGACCAGCTTATAAAAGAGTGATTTGTAAAATGGCTTCGCCGGCATCTCACTGACGTTCTGTTTGATTTCGTCGAGCACGCACGATACCAAGCCATCCAAGGATTGCGAAGTCTTCTTCTCGTCGTGGACAAAAGTATTGCCTTCCATTTCTGGATACAGTTTCTGCTGACTGTTGTTTATCGCCTTCTCCATTTAACATCAATATGCATTATGGTCTTGCCCTCAGTATTTAGTGTCACGTTTTCGTGCCGATGAATCGACGTCGTAAACTCGGAAATCTGAGATTCCTAATCGGAAGTGTGCAGGCAAATGTAATTCTTCATAGCCACCTCGACAGCATAATATATCGGCAGCTCACGCTAGTGTTCATACTCCCTTTTTCTCTCTGTTTGTACGTGCAGTTCCTGTCGAAACTCCTTTCTAAATGTTCCCTGTTTAACAAGATGTCGTGGCTTTTAGCCAACTGACGGGTTTCGGCTGCTTTCTAACAAAGCAGAGGTTGGATCCATATTAGGTACACATAATTGGGATCTTGTGTTTGGTTGGATGTAAGATGTAAGATTAGAAGCCTCGGTCTGTTGAGATAAGGAAATCTTCTAGCTAGCGTGGTTATTAGATGTCAGATTAGAAACCTCGGTCTGTTGGGATAGCGATGTGTGTGCACGTGTATTTAAGGAAGGTGGAACACAAATAAAGTCAGTTTGGTTTTGAACCAGCTACACGAGGCACCGCTTGTTCGAGTTATCCTGTGAGTCGTGGTAAAGATACGATACTTTACAGTGGCGAGCCTGCCAGGATTGGACCGACAGCAGATGTCAGATTGGTAACCGTACGATACTTTACAAGGCGTTTAATCCGTTGGCTACATCGTGCTTCCTAGATGTCTTGTCACGATAATTTACGCAGTAGCATACAGAAGAGGAGCCTAGCATGCATGTCACGTGTTATCGTCACCGAGATCTTGCTAGTGGCTGACGTAGAACGCTGCGATCGGATTCTAATCCTGATTGTTCTTTCGGTCTCTATTCTCGAATCTGATGAATAAAACTTGCTTCGGTAATTAGCTAATTATACACGTCGTTTAGTTTCATTTGTCTGACTACAAGTTTAATATTTAACATTAATGCACGGTAGCATACATGGTGGAAGTCAGCTTCTTAATTGTCATCAAAATAATATTTGACATACACGGAATGTTATTATAATCTTCAATGTTTAATAAACTATTTAATCTTTTCGGGGAAGATAATGAAGGTGTTGGTCCTCTTTGGAGTATTCTCTGTGTATCACGACCAAACTGCAAAGTAAATGAATCCGGTGATTTCTTATTTCAAATAAACACCAATAGCAACAGTCGTGTGTGGATGCAGTTTCCTTCTTTATTCAGACACTTAAACAAAACAAAAATTATGCTCGTCTACGAAGAAGACAATAGTGTGGTGGACAATGTAGGCTTATCTTAAGATATATGATTGTCAATGAGTGATTGTAAGTCAGAAAAGGTTTCCGCATGCAGTTCTTGATAGTTCTACAAGGAATTACGCTGATGAAATGGAAAGCTATATTTTAAATGTTACCGATCATTTATTTGATAAAGCACCGTCGTATAAACAAGCGTAAGTGCCAAGCAATTAAAAAGTGTGCTAAGCAATAAAAGCAGAAAGTGCTAGTGAAATATTCATTAGAAATCTGCTTTTAGGGTGTCATGTTGTGGCTTGTTAACGTCGCCTTCCGAGCCGTAATCAGTAACAGAAAATGTTAATGCTTTGGAATGCGTCTGTTGCTGTAGTCAGGCCAGCTTCTTATCTCTCTGTATAAACGATCTCCCGGACAATCCGTCCAGCCTCCATCTCTATGACCAAAAACTTCGTGTTGCCTTCTAATGTAGCCCTGGAAAACAGACGAAGGGAAACTTGTTGTCAGAGCAGGTTTTTAAAGGCTGGCGGCGAAAGAGATGAGTTGTTTGTAAGCATTTGAATGTTTGCAAACGGATAATTCAGATACAGACCTTTTCCATGCCACATTGTATCAAAGCTTGTGCAGCATTCAAGGCAGCTTGGGTGGGCAGAACGTTCATGTAATTGCCCAAGAAAGCTATTCCGTAGGAAACTGAGTTGTAACCTCTGGCTTGGGCGGGCATAGTGGTCCAGCCACGTCCTTCATACACACGTCCGTCGTTACCGATCATGAAACTATATCCGATATCATCCCAATCTGAAGAGAGACAAACAGTCATGTTTACCAACGTCCGACCGACCGACCGACCGACCGACTGACCGACCGACCTGAGGACAGACCGGCCGTCCGAC
>JAADDM010000064.1 GCA_013153955.1 Gammaproteobacteria bacterium
CTATTCTAAGGACAAACGCTATGGATATGATGGAAACTTTTCGCCTTACTTACCTCGAAGAGAGTTTTGAAGGCTTGGACGTTATGGAAACTGGGCTTTTAGAGCTCCCTCCCGGTGTACCCGATAACGAAAAAATTAATGAGATATTCCGTGCTGCACACTCTATAAAAGGAGGAAGTGGTACTTTTGGGTTTAGCGAAATAGCGGGCTTTACCCATGTTCTAGAGACGTTACTTGATGAGATGCGAGATGGTCGTCGTGAGGTGACTCAAGAGTCTATTGATGCCATGCTTGCCGCTGTAGATATCCTGAGAGATATGCTTTCTAAATTACAGGATCATGAGCCGATAGATGAAGTGCGAGCTTCAGAGGTTCAGAGCGTTTTGGAAGCCATTCTGGGTGCAGGAACGGGCGATGAATCTGGCGCAGAGGCTGTTGAGGACGTTGCTGCGGCATCAGGAGGAAGTTGGAAAATTACAATCCTTCCTGAGAAAACACTGCTTCAGACGGGTAATGAGCCCATCCGTATTTTAAGAGAGCTTGAAACACTGGGTGATTTAACGGTCAATACAGATTCAAGTGGTCTACCAGATCTTTCAACTTTTGATCCTGAATCACTCTATTTAAAGTGGGGTTTAACGCTTTCTGGTGACAGCGTTAATGAAGACGATATTAAGGAAGTCTTTGAGTGGATAGATGGAGACGGGGCTGAGATTAAAGTTGAAGCGCCCGCAGCAAGTAGTGAAAAAGTGGCTGAAGTTGCCCCTGTTGTGGCAGAAGTGGCAACTCCTGCCCCTGCGGCAGCAGAGATTGTCTCCGCTGCGCCAGTAGAGCCAACCCCTAAAGCAGCCGCCAAAAAAGCACCCGCTCCTAAGGCTCAAAAACAAGAAGGGTCTATTCGTGTTGATTTAAGTAAAATTGATCAGATGGTGAACTTAGTTGGTGAGCTGGTTATTACGCAGTCAATGTTAAGTCAGTTTGGAGAGTACGCAGAAGAGTCTCAGTCTGGAAATACAGATGATAATGGGGATTGGGTTGAAAAATTGAAAGAGGGGCTAACCCACCTAGAAAGACATACTCGAGAGTTACAAGAGAGTGTCATGAATATTCGAATGCTACCGGTGAGTTTTGCATTTAACAGAATGCCACGTATTGTTCATGATGTGAGTCAAAAGTTAGGTAAGCAGATTGATCTTGTGATGGAAGGTGAAGGCACCGAGCTTGATAAAACCATGTTGGAGCAGTTAACAGATCCTTTGGTTCATATTGTACGTAACTCGATAGATCATGGTATTGAAACGCCTGAAGTACGAGTGGCAGCAGGAAAACCTGAGATGGGTACGGTGAAAATGGCAGCCTTCCATCAAGGGGGTAATATTATGATTCAAATTACCGACGATGGTGCAGGAATTAACTATCAGCGTATTGAAGCAAAAGCGATAGAGAAAGGCGTGATTGAAGAGGATCATGGCCTAACTGAGAAGGAAATTGTTGATCTTATTTTCCATGCTGGTTTCTCTACTGCGGACGTGGTGAGTGATATCTCTGGCCGTGGAGTCGGTATGGATGTTGTGAGACGAAATATTAAAGCACTCGGTGGATCGGTTGATGTAAAAACAACGGTTGGCGAAGGCAGCGTCTTCACAATCAGTCTTCCATTAACATTGGCGATTCTTGATGGTCAGCTATGCTCTGTTGGTAGTCAAACTTTCGTTTTCCCACTGATGTCTATTATTGAATCAATCCAAGTTGATAAAGATTTAGTGAAAGGCATTGCGGGAGAGACAGAGCTTTATAAGCTTCGAGATAGTTATATTCCGGTGATTAGATTACATAAGAAGCTAGGGGTTGATGATGCTCAAACAGACTTAGAGAATGGCCTGTTAGTGGTTGTTGAATACAATGGTCAGCGTGCAGGTGTCTTTGTAGATGACCTTCTTGGTCAGCAGCAAGTTGTTATTAAAAGTTTAGAAAGTAACTTTATGAAAATTGATGGCGTAGCAGGCGCAACGATTTTAGGGGATGGTACTGTTTCACTGATTTTAGATGTAATGGAAACGGTTAGTACGCATAAAGGTGGTAATGCGCAGTTGGATGCCGCATAATGTTGGTTTAATTTATTGTTTTACACGATTTTCAGAGCAAATAGGTAAGGGTAAATATGTCAGGTGAAGAGTTTGCATTAGGGGCTAAAGAAGTTCAAGAGACTATTTTAGTGTTAAATCTGTCAGTTGCACAAATTGATTTATCCATTACAGAGGGTGATAACTCCGTAAACACTTTGATTGATTCATTTACATTTATGTCTCAGCATATCTCCCAGATTCAAGAGTCAAGTCAGTTAATTGCTGAAATGGCTGGCGAAACAGAAGGTGTGCATGAGCATCAAAATCTACTGATCTCTGAAGCGGGTGAATTGTCGAATAAGATGCAGCAAGCAGTCATCGCTTTCCAATTCTATGACAAGCTAAGTCAGCGTCTTGGTCATGTCTCACATGGTTTATCAGGGTTAGCAGAGATTGTTTCTCATGAGATGCGTGTTAAGGATCAGGAAGAGTGGGAGTCCTTTAAGAGCAGTGTTCGTAAAGGGACAACCATGCGTGAAGAGGAGGAGCTCTTTGAGCTTATCTTTGACCTTAAAATGCCAATCAATGAAGCCATTGAAGTCATGAAAGCTCGCATGCGCGACAGAATGCATGAAGAAGATGAAGCAGAAGAGGATATAGAGTTCTTTTAGGCTTATATTAGAATTATTAAAGACCCGCTTTTGCGGGCTTTTTTTTGTCTAAAATTTGAGGGTCGGACTCATCCCTGTTACCACCTACCGATTGCTTGCTGGCAGCTAATGGCTCCCCAAGTTGAGGAATTTATTAGGTTATAAAATGTTTTGAATTACAATTATTAACAAAATTTATAACAATAGAGTCTATCAGCTTATCCCGTTAAGAAGGTTCTTTGGAATAAGCGTTAAATTCCAGTAGTCCTTCCCCTTTTTTGGTGGAGGCTCGAAATCACTCAAAGGATACTTTATGACACTTCTCTCTTTTAATAAAAAAATTATTCAATCAGCACTGCTTAGCGCAACGTTAATGGTTGCACCGATCGCATCAATGGCTGCTGATTACATGCCTTTTGTTTTAGGAAGTACGGTATCTAGCGGTAGCTTGAGTTCGGTCGTCAATGATTCAAAAGCAGCGCTTGAAAAGAATGGGTTTAAAGTCGTGGGTAGCTACTCTCCTAATAGTGGTGTAGAGGTATTAGTGGTGACAAACCCTGCCTTAAAAGCAATGGCGAGCAAATCAAAGCATGGCGGTTTTGGTGCGATGGAGCGTATCTCAATTAGTCAGAAAAACGGGCAGGTTGAGGTGAGCTATACCAACCCTAGCTATCTGTGGAATGTATATCGAATGAAGGGGGATATTGCCCCTATTCAAACCGCGATGGAATCTGCGTTAGGTGCTCAGAAAGAGTTTGGTGCAGATGAAGGCATCAGTGGTGACGATTTAAGAGAGTATCACTACAAGATGATGATGCCTTACTTTGATGATGAAGTTGAATTGGCTGAATATGATTCTCATGCAGAGGCTATAGCGGCAGTAGAAGCAGGTTTAAAAGCGCATCGAGGCGGGGCTAAGAAAGTGTACCGTATTGATATTCCAGGAAAAAAAATGAGTGTCTTTGGGGTTGCTCTGGACTATAAAGGCGCTTCAGATAAAATCATAAGCCATGCTATTGATAATAAGACCAATAGCCATGCAGCACACTTCCCTTATGAAATTTTAGTGGTAGACGATGAAGTCATTGCATTAGACGGTAAGTTTAGAATAGCCATTAACTGGCCACATCTATCAATGATGGGCGCAGGTAGCTTTATGAGTATTTCAAATGCACCCGATGACATTACCGAAGCACTTGAGGCGGTGGCAAAAAACGAAAAAATTGAAGCGGAGTCAGACTCTGATTTATAACGGGGGGGTAAGCGACTTAATAGCGTATGCGTGATCAATTAACGTAGGCTATTTTTAAAAGCACAGAAGTTTCTGTGCTTTTTTTGTATCTGCTGCTTGAAAAGACAGAGAGACGTCCCTATAAAGCTGTAAATTGAATTTAAATGACAACCCTAATCAGAGGAGTTCTTCCATTATGAGCACGACAGAAACCCATGAGTTTCAAACTGAAGTTAATCAACTGCTAAAGTTGATGATTCACGCACTTTACTCAAATAAAGAAATTTTTCTACGTGAATTAGTCTCTAACGCATCGGATGCCTTAGATAAACTGCGTTTTGAAGCCGTCTCAAATGATGCACTAACAGAAGGTGAAGACGAGCTATTCATTCAAATTGAAGTGGATAAAGCAGCCCGTACAATCAA
>JAADDM010000135.1 GCA_013153955.1 Gammaproteobacteria bacterium
AGCACGGATGGGCAAAGCCTTGAAGGCTTTGATGAAGTGGTGTGGGCAGTGGGTCGTAAAACATTGATTGAGCCGCTGGCGCTAGAAAATGTTGGTATTGAAGCAAATGGTGCAGGGTTTATTGATGTGGATGACTGCCATAAAACATCAGTTGATAATATTTACGCCATTGGGGATGTGACTGGACAGGCACAGCTAACCCCAGTCGCGATTCGTGCCGGTCGCTTTTTGGCTGAGCGTTTATATAACAATAAGCCAAATCTAAAATTAGACCTAACCTCTGTACCCACAGTGATTTTCTCTCACCCACCAGTGGGAACAATAGGGCTTGCTGAACATGATGCGCGTAAGCAGTATGGCAGTGATAATGTGAAGGTCTATACTTCAGTGTTTACACCGATGCGCTATGCCTTTACAGAACACCAAATTAAAACGGCATTAAAGCTGGTGGTAACAGGGGAAGATGAGAAAGTTGTCGGCATTCATATTGTCGGAGATGGCGCAGATGAGATGTTACAAGGGTTTGCTGTTGCTGTTCAAATGGGCGCGACTAAAGCTGACCTAGATGCAACCATTGCGATTCACCCTTCAAGCTCTGAAGAGTTAGTCACCCTGCGTTAAGCAGATTTTTTACCGTGGTTTAAACCAAAAAAAGGCCGTTCAAATGAACGGCCTTTTTTGTAGGTTACAAAGCTGGGTTGTGAGGTGGTTATTTTGAGGGCTGTATGGTCTCAAAGAACTTTGTATACTCAAGTGATTTCTCAGAAATCTTGCCGCCAATATAGTATTCAAAGTCTACTTCTCGGCAGGACTGAACATGCACTTTTAGGCTAACAGGCACCATGGTATTGGCATTTCTGCGTTCAAAGGTGATCTCTACTTCGTTATTGGCTTCAACGGGCTTAGCTGATAAGAAGCCAATCCCTGAAGAGGATAGATTAATAATGGTGGTATAAACTGTCTGGTCTTGCTCTAATAAAATAGAGGGTAAATGTGCAGGTAGGCGAGATTCCGCACGACGCTCAGTGAAGTCATTTTTTTTAAGCGGTTGTAGGCTTTTTTTCTGTAATTTCATGTGTTTGCAATCCACTTCACGACTGATTAAAACAGTTTAACAAATTTTGAATAAATACCAACCTACATTAAGAAGGGTTTTTTGAAATAAAGTCATTCTTACTTATTGTTTAAGCTGCAGATAGATGATTAAAAATAGTGGCATATTCTACAGAGGGCATGTCTAGCTTAACGCCAATATGATTGCGTTCATGTATATCTAAGCAGTGTTTTACTTCGGCTTTGAATTGGAATGCTTTTACTTCACCGCCTTGGTAGTGAATAGAAATATCAAAATGCACTTCAATTAAAGTATGGTTAGGCATGGTTTCTGAGGTAATAAAGCCAATGCCATGTTTGGAAAAGTCCGTCATGGTTGCATAGACCGCTTTTTGGTTAACCCAAAACACGACAGGTCTACTTGAGGGAATTCGAAGGTGGATGCGTTTTTCGACAAGTTTACTCATGATGATCCTTGAATAGCGAATTAAATGAGGGCAAATAAAGTATGGCGGCAATCTATCAGCCCCCTTTTTTAAAGAGCCCTCTTAATATTTTATGAGAATTGCTTCGATTGCTTTATTTGAGCCCTGCAAACCAGATTAGAGATCTATAATGAATGCCTTATCGCGATGACTTAAAGGAAGCTCAGTATGAATATTAGACCTTATAAAAAAATGATGCCGCAGATTGCCGAAACGGCATGGATTGATCAAAGTGCCGTTGTGATTGGTCAGTGCACTTTAGATGAGTCGGTGGGGATTTGGCCTAATGCGACGCTGCGTGGAGATGTAAATGAGATTAAAATTGGGGCGCGTTCTAATATACAAGATGGAGCAGTGCTGCACACAACCCATGAAAGCGACTTATCAAAAGGCTCACAATGTATTGTGGGGTGCGATGTAACCGTGGGGCATAATGTGGTTTTGCACGGCTGTATTTTAGAAGATGAGTGCTTGATTGGTATGGGATCAGTTGTTTTAGATAATGCGGTGGTACAGAAACAGGTGCTTGTGGGCGCGAACAGCTTAGTACCAGCAGGTAAAGTTCTGGAAAGCGGTTATCTATATGTAGGTAGCCCCGTTAAGCAGGTGAGAGCGTTAACAGACAAGGAGCGGGGCTTTTTTAAATACTCGGCAGCGCATTACGTTAAATTAAAATCTGAGTACGCGTTAGCTGATGCTAATGCAAAAAAAGCCTAACTGATTGAGGCTTTTATCCTTTTAAAAGTCTGAAGGGGTTAAGCCATTGTGTTTTTCTATTAATGCCATGCAGGGTTTAAATTGAATTGGCGGAGTGAGGTAGTAACCCTGAATTAAGTGGCAGCCCATCTCTTTGACCATATCCAGTTGCAGTTGTGTTTCAACCCCTTCTGCAATGACGCCTAAATGGAGGCCTTCCGCCATATTGATAATGGTTTGAACCAGTTGGGTATCTTCTTTGTTTTGGGGGAGATCGGTTAAAAAAGAACGATCAATTTTAATGAGATCCATCGGGAATTTCTTTAAGTAGCTTAACGAAGAGTAGCCTGTTCCAAAATCATCCAAGTGAAATTGAACACCAAGCTTAGAGATGGCCTGCATCGCCGTAATCATTTTGTCAGAACTGTCCATTAAAATACTTTCCGTGATTTCTATGTGCAGTAATTCGAGATCAAACTGGTAACGTTTAGAGATCGCTTGGATGTGCTTTGTAATGAATTTAAAGTAATCAAGGCACTGCTTGCTGGAGACGTTAATGGAGAGTTCAATATGACAGTTGTGGTGTAGATTAAAACTGGATATCGCTTGTACAGCAGCTTCAACCACCCAAGTGCCAATCTCAATAATTAGATTGGACTCTTCTGCAATGGTGATAAATTCGTCGGGATAAATCATTCCTCTTTCAGGGTGTTTCCAGCGAATAAGCGCTTCAACACCAATGATTTTGTCTGTTTTAGTATTTAAAATAGGTTGGTAGTAGAGCTCAAGCTGCTCCTCTCTTATTGCAATTTTCAGCTCTGTTTCAATTTGGTTTCTACGCTCAATCGCTTCATTCATTGCGGGCGAGTAGAAGCAGTAGGTGTTTTTGCCATTTGCTTTGGCACTGTACATAGCCGTATCTGCATTTCTAATAAGATCTTCTAGGTTTGCCCCATCCTGTGGGTAGACTGCGATCCCTATACTGGTTGAAATAAAGACTTCATTGCTTCCTTGTAAGGTAAAGGGTTGATTCAACTCCATCAGGATAAGTCTGGCGATACGTTCAGCCTCAGAGGTATCTTGAGTCTCTGGCAGAATAAGAATAAATTCATCCCCTCCTTGTCGAGCTAAGATATCGGCTTCTCGTAAATGATTGCCAATTCTCTGACTGGCCTTAACCAGTAGTTCATCCCCTGCATCGTGGCCAAGGGTATCGTTAACCTGTTTAAAGTGGTCTAAATCTAAGAACAGAATAGAGACTCCGCTTTTATTACGTTGTGCCAACGTCAGCGCATTGGTGAGGAGCGTCATATAAAAATGACGGTTGGGTAACCCGGTAAGCTGGTCATGATTTGCCTGCTTCCAAATTTGCGCTTCATAGTGATTTTTTTCACTGATTAACTCATTAAACGCGTTGGCGAGATCGGATATTTCATCATTATATAAAGTAGGAAGTTTTTTAGTATAGTCACGGGAATGCATCATGTGCTGAACTTGCTCAGCCATTTCAGCTACATCAATAATGACGCGTCTAGAGAGGATATAGGTAAAGAATATTGAGATGAATAGGGTGAGTACCATTAGCCCTGCATAGAGCTGAAGGTTGTGTAAACTGGCCTGATAATGTGCAGTGGAGAGTTGATGCATCTCATCAAGAATAGCTTGTTCAGTCGCATAGATCGTATTAATACGCTTGGTTGCTAAACGCCACCATGCGCCTGCATCTTGTTGAGTGATGTTTTGTTTGAGTTGTAAAATTGCATCCAGCGCCTTGGAATCATCTACCTTAACAGCTCGATCTATCTCGATAATCGGGTGACCTGCTAGGTGCATTTTTCGAGCCAACTCTATTTGGGCTGCGTACTCATTAAAGGTATTATTAATTTGGTTAATATAGTCTTGATCTGATTTAGCCAAACCGGGGAGCTGTCTAAATTGAGAGAGTAAAATTTGTGATTGTTCATGGGCGTCCATGAAAAGCTGAAGGTATTTGGGGTCGCCGCGTACGATATAGTTTTTGTAGTGATGGATGAGACCACCATATCCAATGAGGTTATGAAGTGAGTTTAAAATTTCAATACGTGCAAATTTATTAATGGCAGAGATACGTATG
>JAADDM010000131.1 GCA_013153955.1 Gammaproteobacteria bacterium
CGTCGTTGGTCAGCGTGAGCGTGAAGGTTACCTGATCACCGGGGCCGGCGGCGGTGGGATTGACGGACTTGGTCAGGGAGAGGTCGGCCTCAAAGGGAGCCGGGGCGTCGGGGCAAGAAGCGCCATCGTTTCGCGCCGTGCTTTCACTATCAGAAACCCTAACTGCAATAGGGGTACTCGTATCATAATCATAGATTCGATACACCCCACCGTCATTGTTGGCTATATATAAGTTACTTTGTTGATCTGTAAACGCCGCACCATATACGCCATCCGGCAAATTCGCCACAGATACACTAGTTACTTGATTGGTATTTAAATCCCACTTATATAAACTGGAATTGAGCGCCCCCCAAAAAGCGTTTGTGTCTTCTATATAAACAATATCACCCACTTTGGCTCCTGGGCCGGTAAAATCAACAACTTCAAAAGTTAGCGAATTAACATCAATCTTAATGAGGTCTTCCTTAGTTAAACCATAGCGAACATAGAGGTTTCCATTGCGATCCATGTCGGCCGCAATAAAGTACTCATTAAGCGCATCTAAGGTCACGCCTCCCGGACCCACTGGGAGCCCCAAATCATGGGCAACGCCATCACTGCCGACCAATAGCAGGTGTCCATACCACGACGTATAAGGGAAAGGGCCAACCCCATAAATCCAGTTTTTGCGAATATCCCATCCAACAGCATTGTACTCATCGGCTGAAGAGCCGATCAGTGTGTAGGTTCCGGTTGTGGGATCCAAAAGTTTAAGGTCTTCATAAAGTACCTGATAAAACCCCGGACGGCAGTCAAAAAAAGGTACATATGTAACACTGACAACATCGTAATCGTCGCCCGCGCCGTCGCCCGGGGTGCTGTCCGGGTCTGTCTGGTCCGAGGCGGTGACCTCCGCGGCGTTGGTGTAATCGCCGGTCGGGTTAACCGTCGCGGTCAGGGTCAGACTCGCGCTAGCGCCATTGGCCAGCGCGCCCACCGTCCATTTGCCCGCGCCGCTGTTGTAGGTGCCTTGGCTGGGGTTGTTGGATACGTAAGTGTAGCCGCTGGGCAAGGTATCCGTAACTTCGACGCCGGTGGCGTCGTTGGGGCCGTGGTTCTCAACCGTGATGGTGAACGTCACCGTGTCGCCGGGCCCCGCGCTGGCGGGGTTCGCCGTCTTTTGAACATCCAGGTCTGCGTATTCCATGTTATTGTTGCGCGACACGCTGGTGATGCGGCTACCGTATGCGTCACTGTCGATGGTGGGGAGATAGCCGGGGCAGGAATTCTGCGCGCCACCGCTGGTAGTAAGCTCCCAACAATTGCTGGCATTGCCGTCCACCCCGTTGGGAGTCAGGCTAATGCTCTGCCCCTGAGCAGCTCCATCCAAGTCGCTCTGACGTGACTGATCCCAAATGCCATTAATAGGCGGAGGGTCCACAGCGGAGCCGCTGCCGTATGCCACGTAGTCGACCAACCGCCTCTGCCCGTCAAATAGCTCTATGTCATCGCCAGCATTATTTAACTGCGGCCCTTTACCCAACCAGTCTTGAAATGCCGCGCCTGGGGCATTCGTCGCTGCACTAGCATCTCCAACCCAGATCACCGCGTATTCGCCCGGCAACAGCTTTGCTCCGCTAGGGAAAGTATATTCTAAATAATCTTGCGTGCCTAGAATCACATCCCCATCTGATATTTGCCAGTCAGACAAATCCACTAGTACATTACCCTTATTGTATATTTCTATAAATTCATCGTTTTCCGCAGAGCTATTTCCGCTTCCGCTGCCTCTATAAAGCACCTCGTTAATGACTATGCTGCCTGCGTATGGAGATGTTTCATGTATTACTTGATTTGGCCCAAACTCTGATGTGTTACCGTTGCGATCTATAGCAATACCCGCCACATAATCCCCAGGAACAAGGGTCACCGCGGAAGGAACACTCACTGTACAAGTAAAAGCGCCGCCAGCACCCAAGGTAACGTTACAGCTCCCCAAATACCAACGGCCCTCACCATGAGGTTCGGCCAACCCGTCGCCGACTACGGCTTCGCCATTATTGTTGCCATCATCATCTGCTTTATAGACCTCAATAACCACCTGCTCGCCATCGTAGCTACTACTATATTGAGTTCCTACATAACCAACTATTTCAAGCCCAGAATTGATTATTTGAGCAGAATTAAATATAGGATAATCCAAACCGTAATTTTGCTGAGCCGAGTCAATTGCGCCATCGTTCGCGGTAACTCCGTCTCCGTTTGGATTATCCACTCCGGAACCGCCATCAGTATGCGTTTGATCTAAATCGATAGAAAGACCGTCATTTTCATAAAAAATATTCTGTGTTATGCGGTTGTATTGAGACGGGTCGTTTGACGTACGTGGAACTATGACAACTGCATTCCCCTTTATACTAAATAAAACGTTATTTTTTACTATACTTCCGTCACCGAATAAGCGGATGCCGCCACGCTCCGAGGTATTTATGTCACTTGACGAGTTCCGAGAGCAATAATTGCCGTTTTCATCGCCTTTGCCAGTATCGGTAATAGTATTTTCTTCAATAAAATATGAGCCTAACTCCATCCAGCTCTCTATACCATATGCAGCAATATCGTGGATATAATTCAGTTTAATAATAACACTATCTAAACTTCTTGAGTAATTGGCGCCCTCAAGAGAAATTGCATCTCCACAATTGTAAATAAAACCAATATGCTCAAATAAATTCTCAACCAGCTCACCTTCCCCTTTCTGCCATATCCCAGAGCTAGTCAAATGAGCAATATAATTATGGCGCACACTCGCTCGCGAGTGGCGATTAAAAAGAACTCCAAGCTTACCCCTCTCGCTCAACCCCGGGTCTTTTCCATCTGCCCTTGCGCCTATAAAATTATTTTCAATTGTGCTCCCACTTTGGGAGCCAGCATTATCAATAAACACAGCCGCGAACCATGAATTCGGGCTGTTATACATAGATATATTACGAATTACGACATCATTAGAATTAATTACAAATCCATTCTCCATATCATTTATATTTATCTCTAATTCAGGACCCTCAAATACATTTAGCTGTACCGCAGACGACCCTACCGCACCTGGAGCCTGAAGAATAATAGTATTTTCATTTCTAACGTCATTATTATTTTGTCCACCACCCGTAAGATAGTTGTAGGCTAGGCCGTCAATAATTGTCTCATCATCAGCAATCGCTGGAAAAGTATCTAGATTTATTCTTATATTCCACCATTTGTTTGCACCGTTGCCTTCGTTAGTATTAATGGCCGGCACAAACCGCATAGCATTAGCGCCATAAATGCTATTAGCATTCTGCATAAACTGGCGCAAAGAGCCTTGAGCAGTCCTTTCGCTCAAAATATCGTCATCTAAATCATTTATATTTACCACTATATTAAACGAGAAAGCAAAATCCAAGTTATTAATATCCTCATTTGTTATTGTAACTTTAACAATATGCTCAGCGCTGCCCAAAGACGAAGCATCATCCGAAACGCCTCCTCTCCTACCCCCAAAGCATGGTCCAGCATCTAGACGCAAATAAGGATCGTTGTACGTTACACCACCGTCGAAAGACGATCCAAAATAATCTTCAGGATCGGCGCAGAGCGCACCGCGAGCGCCATACGTCTGTTCAGCCCACACGCTTTCATAGTTAAAACCAGGGTTGAAACTGGCATCAGGCGCGACCGTTTTAGAATCGGCAACTATCCAGTAAGTCCCACCACTGGCCACGTTAAATATATATTCGCCACTACTAGTCGTAGTGGTTTGATTTATAAAAGTATCATTATTGTTAGGCAGACCATCACCATCGTCTAAATAGATAGAAACTGACACATTCGCTTTTTCCACAAAATTAGCAGGATCAGCCATGCCTGGAATATCTTCATAAATCTTTCCCCGTATTTTTTTAAAATTTGCATGAAAAGGATCAGAAAATGCCAAAAGTCCTGCCCTTTCAGCAACATGGTGACGCTCGCCATCTCTATCTAAATCCTCATCAACATAAAGTTTGATTTCGTTCTCAGTGGGCGTATTTTTGTCGCGACGGAACCAACCCCCATCGCCCCCATTTCGAGAATTCTTGCTGGCCACTACAACGGGAGGGGCCTGGTATGTACGCAAAAAGCTTACTGTAGCACCGCCGTCACTCCATCCAACAATCCCATCGGCTAATTGGGCTTCATACAGCAACTCTTCTGCTGGCCGACCATCACCATTTACATCAACAAAAAACTTGCCAAGCGCACCGTTTGGAACCGCCAAATAGGCAACTTTCTCTGGCTTTACAACCTCACCGGCAAACGATTCTGAACGCTCCAAAGCCAAATCAAAGC
>JAADDM010000089.1 GCA_013153955.1 Gammaproteobacteria bacterium
GTGGGAGGTCCCATGTGAGAGTAGGTCATTGCCAAGCTTATATTCTAAAAACCCGTTATGCACTTGATGCGTAGCGGGTTTTTTTTTGTCTATACGAAAGTAAGGGCAGAAGCGCTAGGCGTACCGTGTAAAGGAATGCCTTAGATTAGTTGTCAAAGCCAGCGGTAAAACTCCGCCCTATCAAAACCGATTGGCGTAGTAAGGCTGCATGCAGATGACACTGTTCTGATGATTCAATTAAGCAGATAAAGCCTGTCATCTCATGAAGAGAATAAAAATGGAGTTTTAGACAGTAAGCCCATTCCCTAATAAGCCCCAAGGCGATCTCATCTCATTATGAGGATTGATTCCGCCTAATCAACCGTCTAGGCTTACTGATATGATTAATTTTAGCAAACTTAATAACCTATCAAAATAGAGTTTTACAGGTGTAAGTTTCTCAACCTTTAGACTGTGTAATCAAATAATGAATTTAAGTTACTCGTCTCTTCGGCTTCCATTTTTATTCTAAATGGAGGGCGTATGGCTATTCGGCAGACCACTTGTTTATTAACGCCTGTTTAGGTGATTTAAGCCACCTTTTAATAGGGTTATGTTCTGAGCCTTCTTACCTGTTGGTTGATGCGTATGCGCATGCTGTAATGCTTGAAATAGAAATGCTTTTGCATTACTCACCGCGGTGAGTAAACAGGCTGTTTTAGCATATTCAAGCGCGATAGCACTAGAGAGGGTGCAGCCTGTTCCATGTGTATTTTGTATGTTAAGTCGTTGACTGGAAATTTTTATACGGGCATGATCTGTGAGTAGGTAGTCGATTGCCAGTTTATCAATGCTATGGCCTCCTTTTATAAGGGTTGCCTTGATGTTGAGTCGTTTTAGTCTAGGATAGAGCGCTTTTATTTCAGTGTCTGTGCCCAGTATTGAATTTTTTTGTGATATTTCCAATAAGGTATTTAATTCAGGAATATTTGGGGTGATGAGCGTGCCTAAGGGCAGTAATTCAGTGATGAATATTTCCAGTGCCTTACGGTCCATTAGAGTCTGACCGCTGCTACTGATCATGACTGTGTCTATAAATACAGGGATATTGGGATGCTGTTTTAGATGCGCAATGACAATGTGCATTAATTGACTATTTGGGATCATGCCTATTTTAATCGCATCTATTTGATAGTCCCCTAGTAGGGCGTTTAATTGATCGGATAATATTGTAGGGTCTACGGCATGAACAGCATGAACGCCCAAACGATTCTGTGCGGTGATAGCGGTAATGGCTGTGAGTGCATAGCCCCCCAGCGCATGGATGGTTTTTAGATCGGCTTGGATGCCTGCTCCTGCAGAGCTATCTGATCCAGCGATTGTCAGGATGGTTGGGATTATTTTATTTTTCATAAGGTTATCATACGGTTTCCTACCTCTGAATAAATGCAATTTACAAATTTGTTATGTTGAGTTTAGAGTGCATTGGGTCTATGCTTAAAGGACACGTTGAGGATGTCAGTATGCAGAACGCGCTTAAAATAGGCTTATTAATCATTGGTGATGAGGTTTTGTCAGCTAAAAGACAAGATCGACATTTAGCCCAAGCGAATTCACTGCTTAAACCAAAAGGGTTATCTCTTAGCTGGGTTAAAATTGTGGGGGATGAGCCTGTCGGGTTGACGGAGACGCTTAAACAGAGCTTTGAAATAGGGGGTACGGTTTTTTGCTTTGGTGGTATTGGAGCAACACCCGACGATAGAACTCGACAGTGTGCAGCAGGGGCGTTAGGTCTACCTCTTGCGCGGCATCCAGAGGCGGTAGCCTACATTGAATCCGAGTTTGGAGCAGAGGCTTATCCAGATAGAATTAAAATGTCTGAATACCCCCGGGGTTCAGAGATTATTCCTAATTTTTATAATCGTGTCCCCGGCTTTTCAATCAAAAATCATCATTTTATGCCCGGTTTTCCCATGATGGCAAAGCCTATGATGGCGTGGGTCATTGATCATTATTATCAATCCTATCAAACACCGCCGATGGTTGAAAAAGGCATTAAGTTGATTAACGGTCAGGAATCAGAGTGGGTGGATTTTATGATCCAGTTTGAAAAGCGGTTTCCAAGGCTAAGATTGTTCAGTCTTCCAAGCATTCTTGAAGATGATTCCAGAACCATTGATTTAGGTGTAGAGGGTGAGGCCAATCTGGTTGAACAAGGATTAACAGCCCTCATTTATGAGGCAAATAAACGACATTGTAACTGGAGAAGACTGCCTTTTAAGGGGGGCCTATTAGCTGATGGATAGACTTCACAAAATTATTAATGACAGTCAAGCGGTTATTTTTTATTGGTTAGCGGAAGCGGGCTGGCCAGTTGATTACGTGTCTGAAAATATCTCTATGTATGGGTACAGCAAATCAGATTTCCTTACGGGTCGGATCAGTTACCCCAGTATCATTCATTCAGAGGATGTGAACAGGGTTCTACAAGAGGTTGCGCACTTTACAGAGGGGCATCAAGATAAATTTAGACAAGTTTATAGAATCATCACTTCTGAAGGTAAAACCTGTTGGATTGAGGCTCGTACGGTCATTGAGCGTAATGATGCGCAGGCGGTTCTATTTTATCTAGGAACCATTGTTGACATTACGGAGCAAAAAAAGATTGAACACTATAATCAGCTACTGGGCAATGTCGTCGAGCAGAGCACTGCAGAAATTTACATTTTTGATCGCGAGAACTATCAGTTTAAATATCTAAACCCAACGGCACTGCAAGCCTGCAATGTAACTTTAGCAGAATCCGTTGAATTAACGCCATTAGACCTTAATATGGGCATGAGTGTTGAAGCATTCAAGGCCATTATGGAGTCATTATCGTCCGATACAGAGTCACAAAAACCTGTTATATTTGAAACCACAAAAAAGAATCAAACAGGTGTGCTTTACCCGATTGAAGTCACGATTAGAACCGTGGAGATTGAGTGTCAAAATCATTATGTGGCTGTGGTGATAGATGTCAGTGAAAAAAAGGCCTTAGCTGCCGAAAACCAACGGCAACATGATTATACTCAGGCCGTTTTAGATGGTTTGAGTGACGAAGTAATGGTTATTAGAACAGATTATACTGTCGAGTGGATGAATCAGGCAGCTAGAAAAAAGGTGCTCTCTGCTAAGGTCAGGAATTCAAGTGCACCCAAGTGTTATGAGTTGTCTCATGGGCGGACAACACCCTGTGATGGGCATCATCACCCCTGCCCATTAACCCAAGTCATGGCGAGTAAAAAAGAAGTTCGGGTTATCCATAATCACGGCAGTGAGGGGAGAGAGCTGTTTGTACAATTAACTGCTAAACCCCTTACCAGTGAAGACGGGGAGGTCATCTCTATTGTTGAGTCGTCTCATGATATTACCAGCCTGATTCAGGCACAAAACTCTTTAACTTCTCAGGCTGAGGCGATGGCTTACCAAGCCAGTCATGATGTACTTACCGGTTTAGCCAATCGAAGGTTATTTTTTGATCGGTTAGAGCAGTCTGTTTTGCGTTCAAAGCGACTCAAGCAGCTATTTGCGGTTGCCTTTATTGATATTGATAAATTTAAAGCCATAAATGATTCACTGGGACACGCTGTTGGGGATGAGGTTTTGCAGGGCGTTGCCAACCGGTTAAGAAATACCCTCAGGGCGACAGATACGGTTGCAAGGCTTGGGGGAGATGAATTTACTTTACTGATTGAAGGTTTTGAAACGCCATCTGATGCCATCAGTGTACTGGATAAGGTAATGGCGTTATTTTTAGAACCGATTGAAACTGAGTCGGGAAGCATCCAAGTTACGATTAGTATGGGGGTTGCGATCTTCCCAGAAGATGCTGAAGACCATAAAACCCTTGTACACCAAGCAGATTTGGCGCTCTATGAAGTTAAAAATCAGGGTCGTAATGGTTATAAACTATTTAATGAATTAGCCCTATAAGCCCTCTTCTAGCGGTACAATCCTTCTCTCAAAAACTCGTCTCTTTAAAAGGATCAACATGTCTCATTGGGATGTCATCATATTAGGTGCCGGTGCATCTGGATTAATGTGCTCTGCTACAGCAGGCTATCAAGATAAATCTGTCTTGGTGATTGATCATGCGCCTAAAGCTGCTGCTAAAATTCGTATTTCGGGCGGAGGGAAATGTAACTTTAGTAATATGGATGTCATGCCAAAGCATTACATTTGTCAGAATCCACACTTTGTAAAGAGCGCACTTTCTCGTTATCCATCTTTTGCCTTTGTCGATTTGGTTGAACGCCACGGCCTTGCTTTTGAGACGCGTGAACTTGGCAAGCTATTCTGTTTAGAGAAAGCCTCTGA
>JAADDM010000159.1 GCA_013153955.1 Gammaproteobacteria bacterium
TCGCTTCAAAGTGTGCCAGAGAAATACCGCGTCGGGTCTGCTCTTCATATAAGAAGGCTTCAATCACCTGCCCTGTTGCTAAAATCTTGTTTCGGGGAGAGTAAAGCAAGTTAGCACGTGGAATATGGGTCTGACAAACCGGCTTACATTTCCCACAACGTAGACAATCTTTAATGTCATTATTCAGTTCATCCAGCTCACTGGCTTCTAGTAGAATCGCTTCTTGATTAACAAGACTTAATGAAGGGGTATAGGCGTTCTCTAGCCCCGAGCCAGGAAGCAACTTGCCTTTGTTGAAGTGTCCATTCGGATCAACTTCATTCTTATAGGCGACAAAAGCTTCAATTTTAGAGGCTTCAAGATACTTAAACTTGGTTAAACCTATACCGTGTTCGCCCGAAATAACCCCTTCCAAGCGATGTGCGATCACCATAATTCGATCAACTAAAGATTCAGCCAAATGCACCATCTCATAATTACCTGAATGCACAGGAATATTGGTGTGAATATTGCCGTCTCCAGCATGCATATGCAGTGCAACAAACAGACGCGCATTACGAATATCTGCATGAATATTGTCTAGCTTAGCGTGTAATGCTTCGAAATCATGACCAAGGAAGGTTTGAGTTAAGAAATCCTTTACCTCTACTCGATAAGACAGCACAGTTTCTCGTCGTAAAAACAAGCTGATCAGCGTATCTTCAGGTTGTACATGTGAATGCGACTCTTTAGGCAATAGATGCAGACAGTCACTGGCTGAATCTTCTAGTCGGTCTAGCTTCTCAGACCAACGAAGCTTAACGGTTTTGAAATGTGAAAGCGTCTCTTCGACCTTACCCTTAAAGAAATTAGCCGGCCCTGAAATATCTTCAAAGTCATCTTCTTGGCTAAACTCAGGGATATCGCCTTCAAAATAAGCGATATAAGCATCTAATATATCAATCTTGTTCTTAATCGACATCTCGATATTGAGCTTCTCAATTTCGACATTGTATTCATTTAAGCGGTTAAGCGGAATGACCACATCTTCATTTATTTTAAAGGCGTTGGTATGGGCAGAAATCGCTGCGGTACGAGAGCGATCCAACCAAAAACGTTTACGCGCTTCATCACTGACGGCAATAAACCCTTCGGCATTGCGTCGGTTAGCCAACTCAACAATCGCCGTACAGGTCTGTGCGACTTCAAAGCCATTCTCACCACAGATATCCGCCAGTAATAGCATCTTTGGCAGCTCTTTTCGGCTGGCCTTGGTATTGTACTTAACCGCTTTAATATAGCGATCGTCCAAGTGCTCTAAGCCGGCAATTAGGATGCCGTCTTTTTTCTTAGACTCAACATAGTCCAGAATTTCGACAATGGCAGGCACAGCAATACTTAAATCTGTGCCAAAAAACTCTAGGCAGACAGTACGGGTATGGCTTGGCATACGGTGAACAATAAAGCGACTTGAGGTAATCAGACCATCACAGCCCTCTTTTTGGATTCCGGGTAAACCACTTAAAAACTTATCGGTTACATCTTTACCCAGCCCAGCTTGCCTAAAGCCTGATCCCGGTATTTCAAGACGCCGAACTTCGCCAATCTGTGTTGTCCCATCTTTTTCAAAGCGACGAATATCAAAAAGAACCGTCTGTTGGTCCTGTAACTTACCTAGGTTGTGATTGATACGCTCAACTTCTAACCATTTTGCATCTGGCGTAACCATTCTCCAAGAGGCTAGGTTATCTAGGGTAGTTCCCCAAAGAACAGCTTTTTTGCCCCCTGCGTTCATTGAGATATTGCCCCCAATCGTTGAGGCATCCTGAGACGTTGGATCAACGGCAAATACATACCCTGCGCGCTCAGCTTGCTCAGAGACACGACGTGTCACCACGCCGGCCCCTGTCTTAACCGTTGCAACCTTACCAATTTCAGGCAGTTCAACTTGCTCAACCAGACCTAAATACTCCAGTTTCTCAGTGTTAATGACTGCGGTATTTTGGTGCAGAGGAATCGCCCCACCGGTATAGCCTGTTCCGCCACCACGAGGAATAATAGTTAGGCCTAGCTCGATACAGGCTTCAACCATTTCAATGGTCTCTTGCTCTGAATCAGGCATGAGAACGACTAAGGGAAGTTCAACACGCCAATCCGTTGCATCCGTTGCATGTGAAACACGCGCTAAGCCATCAAAATCAATATTATCTTCACGGCAGACCTTTTTGAGTCGCTTAGTCACCTTGCGTCTGAGTAAAACTTGCTCTGGGAACCAGTCAGAAAACTCTTTAACGGCAGATTTAACTGCCGTCAGTAGCGCTTCGGCAGTGGCATTATTATTGAGTCGTTTCTCAACTTCACCCAAGCGGTGATAGAGCGCCTTAATTAAGGCTGCTCTGCGCTTAGGGTTTTCAATCAAATCTCCCTGAATATACGGATTACGTGTAATCACCCACATATCACCCAGCACTTCAAACATCATGCGTGCAGACCGTCCTGTATTACGGGACTCTCTTAAGGATTGAATCGTCTCCCAGCACTGCTCACCCAAAAATCTTAGGACAATTTCTCTGTCCGAAAAAGAGGTGTAGTTGTATGGAATTTCACGAATACGCTTAATAGGATTTGGGCTCATTAGTGTTTCTAATCTCTTGTAATCAGTTTATTTTGCTGGGGCTAAAAAATGCTAAAGGGCCATAATGGCCCTGGAGTGTTCTGCTAGTTTTGTCGACGTTTTTTCTGTGTCTTTTTGGCTATTTTTTTCTTCGCCTTAAATTCAGAGGCATTGTCATGTCGGCCTTTTCGTCTGAGCTGAGTATCTTTGCGGCCCTCAAAAGGGTTCTTAGTTCCCTTAAACTCAATCATGATGGGCGTACCCACCCACTTGAAAGCTTTACGGAAAACATTCATCAAGTAGCGTACATAAGCCTGTGGCAATTTATCCACTTGATTACCGTGAATAATAACTCTAGGCGGGTTTAAGCCTCCTAAATGGGCATAACGCAATTTAACTCGACGCCCTGAAATCAAGGGCGGCTGATGATCAAGTATCGCTTGCTCAAGCACTCTGTTTAAGTCAGAGGTTGAGACACGCTTAAAGGCGGCCAGATGCACCGCATTAATATCTTTAAACAGATCACCAACCCCTGTGCCATGCAGGGCAGAAATATAGTGCTGAGTTGCATACTCTGCAAATGACAGACGGAAACTCATCTCATGCTTTACTTTTTCGCGCTGTAAAGGGGTTAAGTTATCCCACTTATTTACCGCAAGCACTAAGCCACGACCTGAATCCATCGCCAGACCTAGTAAAGTTAAATCTTGGTCTGTTAACCCTTCTGAACCATCAATCACGAGAATAACCACGTGCGACTTACCCATCGCTTCAATGGCCTTTACAATACTGAATTTCTCAATTTTTTCAGAGATGTTTTTACGGCGGCGAACCCCCGCAGTATCAATCATCGTATACTCTTGCCCATTACGTTCAAACGGTACAAAAATACTGTCACGCGTTGTACCGGGCATATCAAACGCAACGACTCGCTCTTCGCCAATCATGCGATTGATTAAGGTTGATTTACCCACGTTTGGTCGGCCAATGACTGCAACCCGAATACCGGGATGAGAGTCTAAATCTGTCTCATCACTGTCTTCGGATTCAGGTAGTTCAGCTAACACCTTGTCAATACAGAAGGCAACATTATCACCGTGTGCAGAGGAGATAGCCAAAGGCTTGCCTAAGCCCAGCTGAAAGAAATCAGAAGTGGCAAGCAGGTGATCAAAGCCTTCGGCCTTATTCACGACCACTTGAATTGGCTTATCGAACATACGAACGTATTTAGCAATCTGCTCATCTGCAGGCACAATACCTTGACGACCATCGACCAAAAACAGAATCGCGTCCGCCTCTTCAAGCGCTGAAGTTACCTGCCCCGCCATAAGCGGATCAACTCCCTCGTCTTCACCACTAAGCCCGCCCGTATCAACAACAATGTATGGCCGCTCACCCAGACGCCCCGTTCCGTACTGTCTATCACGGGTAAGGCCTGGGTAATCTGCAACAATAGCGTCTCTTGAGCGCGTTAAGCGATTAAATAATGTAGATTTACCTACGTTAGGTCTGCCTACAAGGGCAATAACCGGTTTACTCATCTGTTCTGTCTACCTATTTCTAAAATCACCAAAATGACCAAAATGAAGCGTCATCTTCATGTTCTGCTTTAAATTGCGAAAGTGCTGAAGGGGTCACTTCATATCGCGTGATTACCCCTTCATCATCCAATACGGTCAGTGTGTTGCCTTCCGCTTTAATTCTTAAAATTCGATTACCATCGCCATACTCGTTGCT
>JAADDM010000276.1 GCA_013153955.1 Gammaproteobacteria bacterium
CAAGCACCCTGTTTGATGGGGAACAGCAGATTAAAGTGGTAAAGCGTCACTAAAATAAGGTCGATGGGCTTGCTGAGTACGGCTTGTATGGGGCCCGTATTCTGCTTAAACAGCTCAAAGCGAACCTCGGCTTCAGAGGCCATGCTTAGCCAAAGAGCTGCGGGTATGTTGTGCTTTTCATGGAAGTCTGTTAATTCAATGGTGAAGCTATCGGTAGCAGAAGGGCTGTAAGTACAGTCACAATAGGTGGTTAAATCAATGGCCATACTGAGGGCGGGGCAGTGGTATAAAACGGCGTGTTCGCCGGATAGAATAAGTTTAGCAGGGACAGAACAGCGTGTTTTCATCAGAACAGGCTCCTATATTGATGTAAGGCTTTCCAGCATCATCTTTACAAAAAAATGCCGTGATAGGGCAAGCACTCTGACCTGCTTTAATCCGAAGGAACTTATGTCTCTGAAGCGGTTTTCTCATAATAGCGTTTGTAGTCTTGAATACCAGCCAATCTATAAGCGCCTCTGTTATTGTGTTCAAATGTAATGTTTTCATCGGTCGAGTCGGGCTGGTGGTAGAACGCCAAGTATTCAGTGTAACTGAGTGGGGCTCTATTCATAATCTGCGTGCGGTGATTGTTGGTCATTAAGACGGACTGATAACCGGGTTGCATGACGCCAGTAAAAAACTCTGCAACACAGCCTGAACCATAGCTAAAGAAGCTCACGCGCTTGTTTGAAATGTCGGCATCAACGTTATCTAATAATGAGATAAACCCAATAAAGAGTGAGGCGCTGTAGCTGTTACCGATGATTCGATTATAAAGCTGTCCTGGCAGGGTTTGGGCATCAAAGTCCACATCATTAACGGTTGCTTTAGCTCTTCGAATCAAGGTTTTATGTGCTTTCTCAGCCATTTTAGTAAACGGGATGTGATAGCAGAAGTAATCAATGTCGGCGAAACTTTTTTCGGTGACTTCGGTAAAGTGATCCCAAGTCTGTTTTAGGCTATTTAGATACACTTTGGTTGAATACTTGCCATCAACCAGCGCAGTGGTTCGGTGATTAGGACGCCAAAAATCCATGACATCTTCTGTAAAGTAGCCTGAACCAGGTTCAATATTGATGATTCTTGGGTTCTCTGTAATCAGCATGGCGACAGCACCACTGCCCTGAGTCGCTTCACCAGAGGTATCGACATCATATTTTGCGATGTCTGCGGCGATGACGAGAATCTTCTCTTTTGGATTTGCTCTGACCATGGTCGTGGCCATCTGCAATGCCGCAGCACCTGAATAGCAAGCATGTTTAAATTCAATTACGCGACAGCGATTGGCTAGGTTAAGCAAGCCGTGCATAAAAACGCCTGCTGACTTGGACTGGTCAACGCCAGATTCGGTCGCAAACAGTACCGCGGTAATTTCATCTGAATCTATTTGTGCGAGGATAGGGGCTGCGGCCTTTGCAGAGAGCGTAACAACGTCTTCATCTGGCGGCGCAATAGACATTTTTTCCTGCCCAATTCCAATATAGAACTTATCTACATCAATGTTTTTTTCTGCCGCAAACGTATCTAGTCCTAGATAGTAATCAGCAGTCGCAAAATGAATTAAATCGATACCTACGTTCATAGTCTGAGCGAGTTCTTTATCTTTAGTAAATTAAAATTTAAAACAGTGTTTATCCCTTTTAGGGAATCAATTAGGGACAGTAAGGCTTGTCTCTAAACGATAGGCTTTAAACAACTATCTTGGCAAACTTGGCACTATTAAGGCCGAATTTAAGTGTAATTGAGCAACCGTTTGTGTACCTAGTAAAAATTGCGCAGTCCGAAACTCTCGCTTAAATTGTTCAATGGTTTCAACCACCTGTCGGGTGGATTCAAGGGCTGGCGATAACAGCGGCGCAGCAACCCCACACAAACGACCGCCAATTATAACAGATTTTGCCATATCTATGCCGTTTCGAATGCCGCCACTGGCAATAAAATCGGCCTTGGATTGATAGGGTTGGGCAAGTTGTAGGGATTCAACCGTCGTCAGTCCCCAGTCTTGAAAGGTCATGCCTAATGAATTTTCTGAACGGTGAGCCTCAATCCTGCTCCAAGAGGTACCACCTCGACCCGCAATATCAAAGTGCTTAATGCCTGCCTGTAGCCCTAATTCAATGTCAGCAGGAGAGAGGCCCGATCCGACTTCTTTTAGGATAATAGGCACCTCAATTTTGTCAGAAAGGGCGTGAATTTTGTCTGCCAGTTGTGAAAAATTGGTATCGCCTTCGGGCTGAATGACTTCTTGTAAGGGGTTCAAATGCAGATAAAGCGCATTGGCATCTAGGGTCTCAACGGCACGTTGTGCCTCTTCTACACCAAAGCCATAATTAAGTTGCACGGCTCCTAGGTTGGCGATTAACGGCACGCTGGGCGCGAATTGACGCAGTTCAAAACTTTTTTTGGCGGCGTCATCAATGATCATCGCTCTTTGTGACCCCACGGCCATGGGTACTTGGCACTGCTCGGCTGCCTCGGCTAGGTGGCGATTTATCTGCCCCAAATTGCCTGATGCACCCCCTGTCATGGAGGCGATGAGAAAGGGGAAGGAGAGGGTGTGGTCTAAAAAAGAGGTACTGGAATCAATCTCATCGTAACGACACTCGGGTAGGGCGCGGTGGATCAATCTAATTTTATCAAAACCAGATTGCTGACGTTCAATCTGTGGATCTTGCAAGAGTGCGTTGATATGATCCTGTTTACGCTGGGTTACTTGTGTAACCTGCTCCGAGGAGGGAGCGGTATGAGAGTTAGACATTTAGTTTCGCTCAAGTTTAATGTGGGCTTCCATCAGCTCGCCGGGATTCGTTTGAGCAGCCAGTAAGGACAGCTCTCCACAAAAAGCGGTTGCCCCAGCGATACACGCCAAACGACGCGCATTCACGCCGGGTTCAACATCTGGGTTTGCACAGCCTAGTTGGTTTAGGTTCTCTAAAACAAAGTCTAAGCCCTTGCCATTACCTACCGTCCCGACAATTAAATTGGGCAGCGTGGTTGAGAAATATAGGTCACCATCAGCAGTGACTTCGCAGTGATTAATGGCCTGTGAACCTTCGACAATGTTCGCGGCATCTTGGCCTGTGGCCAGGTAAAACCCAAGCAGCATGTTAGCCACATGGGCATTAGCGCTTCTTAGCCCCCCGGAGATAATACTGCCAATTAAGTCTTTCTTAATGTGCAAGTCCACTAAGGCTTCGGGGGTGGTTTTTAGAAAGCGTTTACAAAACTTGCGTGGAATGGTCGTTTCGCAGACCACATATTTTCCACGCCCTAAAATGCCGTTAACGGCCGAGACTTTTTTGTCGGTGCAGTAATTGGCCGAGATAGAGACATATCTTAAATCAGGGTAGGTTTGCAAAATCCAAGGAATCAACTTGTCCGCAGCATTGGTCACCATATTGTGGCCTGATGCATCGCCAGTATTAAACTCTAAGCGTAGATAGATTAAGTTACCAACGACTTGAAAGTGGGTATCGAGTAATTTAGCAAAGCGACTGCTCTCAGAGACGATGGCTTGCAAGTCCTCATGCCTTGCTTGAATGTCTCTTAAACGCAATGTGGCAATGCCTGCATTGGGCGCTTCTAATAAGATCGAGCGAGTCATGCGCTCATCTACCACAGTAACGCGAATCCCTCCTGAGTGTGCAGCGACTCTTGCGCCCCGGGCAACAGAGGGCCATAAAGGGGTTTCATAAGTGGCCATCGGCACCATTAAATCATCCACTTCTACATCGCCGATGAGCTTAAAAGGGCCTACTGATTGCATTGGAATAGAGGCGAATGGCAGGCTGGCATCACTGCTTGTTTGAGGGGCTTGTATTGGCTTTGTCATGGCGCTTATTATAAGTGAGCATTGAGTCGATGGGTAAAATATGGGGCAAAAAAGGCACTAAATTTAAAATATAGGGTGCAGGGGCTTGAAAGCCAGAAATAATGCCTTATATTTGAAGGTAGCAGACACCTGTCTGAATACTTAAAAACTAAAAGGAAGATACACATGGCATTAGCATCTGCACGTCACATTCTGGTAGACACTGAAGAAAAATGTAATGAATTAAAAGATCAAATTGCAAATGGTGCAGATTTTGCCGTTGTTGCAAAAGAGCACTCTAACTTCCCTTCTGGTGGAACTGGAGGAGATTTGGGTGAGTTTGGTCCTGGTATGATGGTACCTGAGTTTGATAAAGTGGTTTTCAGTGCAGATATTGGTTCTGTTGAAGGGCCAGTTAAGACTCAGTTTGGTTACCACTTATTAGAAGTGA
>JAADDM010000029.1 GCA_013153955.1 Gammaproteobacteria bacterium
ATCACCCATTCCTTTCGTCGCCAAGGCTTAAGTTCGTTTTTTTAAGCGTCAAACGAACAGCCTCATGGGAAATGCTGTCAATCGGCACCTCTTCCAGCTGCACTAACTGGTCCGCTAGCAACCGCAACGTCCAGCGTTTGTGCCCAGGAGGCGGAGGACTGTTCACCAAGGCGATGAGATGCGCCTCCACCACACCATCTATCTTGCGTTCATACACGCGGTCTCGCTTCTTGTCGTGCAATGATGCCTCCAAACCTTGCTCTGCATACCGTTTGCGAATACGTTCCACCGTTGCTCGTCCTACAGGAAGCGCTTCAGCGATCTGGACATCAGTCCATCCATCATCAGCTTTCAGTAAGATTTGCGCTCGTTTCATCTCTCTGACCTTTTGAGTGCCGCCCATCAGCAAATTGATGAGATGAGCCCGTTCTTCTTTTGTTAAGTTGACATGATACTGTTTTTTCATGTGGCATCTCCGGAGTGGTTTTCTCCCAGTATGCCACACAAAAATTAAACCAATCAAATTACAATTGACTGAGTACTATACTAAAATGATCATTTTCGCAAGAAAGTGGCTATCAAGATGAACAAACCAAGCATGAGCATTTCAACAGCAACAGTAATGACAGCTTCTTTAGCAGTTTTCTCTCCTGAATTCATTTCATTCAGAGCCATGCTAACCAAAGCAAAAAAGAGCCCCAAAATACCGGGAGCAAGCTGGGTGATCGAACGGATATTTTCAGCTCCAGTCACCTTGATGAGATAAGCCAGATTACCTACGACTAGTATGCCGCCTACAACCATCAATATGATGTCAAAATTCTTCTTCATTCAGGTAATCCCTCTAACGGTTAACGGTAAAGCACTAAAATAACGTGAATTCGGGTAACTACTAAGGTAGCAAGCGTGGCTCGACGGCAGCAGGTAAGAACGGTCTGCCAAGGAAAGCATCGGTAATGGCTTCCAGGACATCCATCTGCTGTTTACGAACCTTAGAAATGTAACTGCGAATGTCACAGAAAGTTTGAGCGCCCTCCAGGGTGCGGAATGCGCCCGAGACCTTCTGTTTGACTTTGATCATCCGCACCGCTCCGCCAGATTGTTATCAAATGGCACCTTGAAATCTGTCATAAAGGCCAGAGTTTCCGTCTTGTGTTTGTGCAACCGGTCCAGCATGTTTTTGGACGGTGTCTGTTTGCGACGCCCCCGCTTCTTGACCGGCGGTGGCGGCGGTGGCGGATGGCAGCCAGGCCTTGCTGGATGATGGCGTCGTAACGGCGGTGGAAGGCTTGAAGCTGTTCAGGTCGGAGGTCGGTGCGCTCCTCCTCTTTCGCTTGGACTACAGCTTCCTTGATTTCCAGAAGCAGTGCACTCATCGCTTCCGCCCACTCTTGCTGATATTGCTCCGTGATAAACTGCAATTCTCGAAGATGATGGGCGTTGCAAAGAGCGTGCTGGCACTGGTCAAAGGTGAAATAGCTGCGGAAATGATCGTGCATGGCTCGTCCCTGAAACTCGGGAGTCGCGCTGCTTCCACCGCGGGCGATTAGCCCGTCCCGCTGAGCGCAGATGTTAGCCCACTGCATGGGCGCAGACCTGGCGCTGGACGAAAAAATGGGTTAAAAACTTGGTAATGAACAAAACAACTTGGCAAAAGCGCCAAGACGTTGTGAACTTTGGTTGCAGACGGTGAAAGTAGAATACCACGCCCGCTTGCAGAGGCCAAGCCGATGTTTGATCACCTGTTGACGACGGGCCATGCGGCCTTGGGCGTGGGCCATGCGGAGGGATGAATTAGTGATATCTTTATCCTCTACTTTATCGTGAAATTGACAGTGTGCAGAGACCAGAGGTGTATCTGGCTGAGGCTGGCCTCGCCATTGCCATACATCTGGCCCGTATGCTGCTATTGTGGCAGCGGGCGAACGATGACACACACCAGAACGGTTTACTGCAGACCATTTCTGGCAGATTAGCCTCTCTTTTGTCTGCAATGATGTCTTCTTGCACTGCCTAGTTCACGCGCCATCGTATTAGTGGCTAAAACCAATGATATACATATTTTACTACAATATACAGTATGAAAACATTAAAAATAATTATTAATACTCCTAATAACATTACAAAACCTACTAGTACGCTACCTGATAGCCACAATTTATCAGAGCTATTTTCTTGCCAAAAAAATGATTCTTTACGAATTTTCTTCAGAATATAGATAATTTTATGAGGTCGCAATATCAAAAGTAATCCTATTATTATGTTGAGCGCAAGTAGTGTCACAAAACTATATGAATGCATTGTAAGTATTCCTGTTGGTGCTATATTTTTTTCACTTATACCCAATGTGCAAGTTTTGGTAAACCAATAGAGATGATCCATCGGATATTTCCTGATAGAATTGGTGAATAAGCCCATCCACCAATACAGGAGGTTTATCCGATGGACCGTGACGATTTTATCATATTTGTCTATTGTTTGGTATCTGAGTTTTACGGAACAGTCATCAGAGACCACCGACTTCGAAAACGAGGCCCATTGCCGGAATTAACAGATGAAGAGGTCATCACTATCGAAATCTGCGGCGAATTCCTTGGTTTCCATGATGATAAGGCCATTTTTGCTTATTTCCGAACGCATTACGGCGCCTGGTTTCCGGCGTTGCGAGAACGCACTACCTTTGTCCGCCAGGCCGCCAATTTATGGCAGGTCAAAGTTCTGATTCAACAGCATATCGTTTCTATCAGCGGACAGCATCATGACGAGAGACAAATTATTGACACGGCGCCGTTGCCCGTATGCGAATATGTCCGCAGCAGACGGGATAAATGCTTTCCCACTGAGGCCGATTACGGCTACTGTGCAGCCAAAAAGATGCATTACTACGGTTTTAAGCTGGGGTTGCGCATCTCTCGGCTGGGTATGATCACCCATTTCGACCTGCTGCCAGCCCGACCGCATGATATCCAATTGTTAGATGACTTGCTGGGCGGTTTTTATGGCCACACCATTTTGTCCGACAAAGGCTTTATTGATGCTTATCGTCAGGCGGCGTTATTGGCGAATCGCGGTATCACCCTTGTAGCGGGCGTGCGCAAAAATATGGCGCCGCTGTCCATGCCGAAATCGTTACAATTGCAGTTCCGCCGCTGGCGCAAGAAGATCGAAACGGTCATTTCACAGCTGGCTGGTCGTTTTCAGATTGAACGTATCCGAGTGCGCGATCTCTGGCATTTCCAAAGCCGCCTCGCTCGTAAAATACTGTCACACACGATTTGCGTCTATATCAACCTCCTGTTGGAACGGCCACCGCTTGATTTCGGCAGCCTGATCAGCACATAAAACTTGCACATTAGGTTCACTTATTTAAATCAGTAGACAGTATATTAAACTTAGGAAGATATGGCCATGTATAACCCGGCCCGAAATGCGCTTCTACTGGTAAGCCAGAGCCAATCCCCATACTCCTTTGTATACTAGATACCTTACCGCCCGGCTGTCGCGGTCCGGTACTATCGAATGCGTCATATTCAGCACCGGCTACTAAACCTTCACCTGCACTACCTCCAACTACACCATACCATCCTATTAAGCTATCCACATCCTTTGTGTTCCATTTTTGTAAGGCACCTGTAAGTGATACGCCTGCAGACAGCATGGCCCCTCCCTCTACTGAACCAGTAATTAACACATCCCCATTACTAGATATATTTGCCTGTAACAGGGATAAAGAGACATATATGACAGAACCTCCTGTAAAGATAGGTAAAGAATATGTTCTTGTCCCCTCCTCAGGTACCAGTGCAGGTACTTTTTGTATTATTTTTTTGATCCATCTATGCACTTTGGGAGGAGGATCAATAGAACGCCTGTTTTGTATCATAGGTGTTGGTATTTTTGTTTGTCTATTTGGAGATGTTGGTAGAGTCCAATTAGGCGTGCGCCATGAACGCGATGGTAATGATTGGGTAGAGTGATTGCTCCAGGCATTACTCCTATTACGCGTGCTGGACCATCCACGCCCGCCGCCATGCCCGCCACGCGGTGGCCCGCCTTGCCTGTGAGGTCTGCCATCGCCCGGCCCGGCAAACAACCAGGGATTCCGCACTGCATGGGCGTAAAGTTTCCCGCCCCAACCACCAACTACCGCCAACCCAAGCTGTGCATAACGCTCCTGCTGCAATTCAAATAATGTCTTTCCCCTACCTAATATCAACCGCAAAGATACCAAATTCAGTCCTAACTTAGATATCCAACTGGAAGAATATCTGTCTAATATCCGCCGTAGTATGTCCGTTCCAA
>JAADDM010000011.1 GCA_013153955.1 Gammaproteobacteria bacterium
TTCATTGCCGCTTGCCCGCTTCGTTGCCCACAAAACCCACTTTCATTTTACAACACATCTGCCCTTTTCAGGCGCAGTTTTTGCTGTAAAGACTGACTTCAACCAGCACCCCCCACAACCATTGAAAACCAACTTCGGCTGTCCTCTACCACGCCAAAACGCCTGCGCCCATACTCAACCGGACAAAGTTTCACCCGCACCTCGCCCATGCGCTCACGCCGGCATTTGCAAAAACACTTTGTCGGAAACGCAACTTGCCGCGCCGCGGGCACTTTGCCGGTAAAGCCTTCATTTCGCGCTCAACTTGGAATGTGCCAGCCTGCCTCGCGGCGTGAAAACACTTTGCGCTTCAACCCGCGCTTTCACTCACCAACCTGCGCGGCGCTCACACGCCCCTTGCCATTCCAAAGCCACCTGCGCCAACACGCTTCCCCTTGCTCGCTCTCAACATCGCGAAACGCGCCGCCACTCTTTTTCCTGCAAACGAACCCTAACAAAAGCGTGAGCGGCTTGCGTTGCCGAGCGCAGCGAGGCGAGCAAGTCCGCTCAACGCAGGGTTGGGCACTGTTAGAACTTCCAATCTCTCAACTTAGCGTACACTTTAAAAACTGGATCCGAAAAGCGGTAATATCTTTCTCTCACCTTTACTAAAACAGGTGTCGCACGGTTGGCAGTAGGGCTGGTCAGAGGCTTCATCAGCTGCGACGGATTAGTAATACCAAACTCTTTTGCAAGAGCATATATTTCCTCTGTAGGAATTTCATCCTGAGGGTGCTCCGCAAACAATTTTAAAAGAATCTCTCGTTGTTGCGAATTTTTAACAGCCTCATGATACATTTCCTCATAAAGGATACCAAACCTACCTTCTGCTAATTTTTTAAGAGATTCCTGCACATCTGATAAAGTGACCTTTGGACTACTATGCTCAAATGCAATCCTCATGGAGTCTCTACCCAAAAGATGGGTGAAATATGGGAACCCTTCTGAACGATTTACTATCTCCTCTGCAGCTTCGTCGGTAAAGGTAATCCTACCGCCAACCAAATACTCGGCCTTCCGCAAAATTTCACCAAGCTCATACTCGTCCATCCGATCTACATATATAGGATGCACTTGGCGACCTATAGACAAATGATCAGATATGAGTTCGCTCACAGTAGAGCCAATTCCTACAACCGCAAATTTTACATACTCAGACGAAAGAGCCTTCACAATCGAAGCAAAACCTTGCTTATCAGGAATAACATCAAACTCATCAATAATAAACAAAATCCCCCCTTTCTTATGTTGATTATCACGCCGAACCATTCCCAATATAGAGCGAAACTGTTGTATCAGATCGTCTGAAATATATGTTTTATAAACCTTCTCCTTGCTTCCCGCAGCCTCCACGGCAATCCCCATGCTTGCGCCACCTTTGGCCTGAAGAATTTCGCGTATTTCCTCCAATCTATGTTCCCCAGACTTTGTCAAAGCAAACAGGGAAGGGTTTGCCTCATCCCCAAATAATATTCTTATCAATAGATCGCCAATATTGCGTATGAATGCATCGCCTCTATAGTAATGCACGATAAAATCAAAACCTTTCCGTGGTAACAGCCCCTCTAATTTAAGCATAGCAGGAAGAGTATCATCGCCTTCCGCAATCTTGGCTATCTGTAAAGCAATGCTGCTCTTCCCAACCCCGCGAAGGCCGTAGATTATCAAAAAACTTCCTGGGCTCAACAATGCCTGAATACCACTCTTAATCTCTTCCCGCCTTCCAGCAAATTGGCGAGGGTCTTCTATGGCTTTATCTGGGGAAAATGCCTGAATCACCTTCTCTAATCTCAAAGGTCTGCCCATCGCAAGAAGCCTCCTATTGCCCAACAACAGCGTGAGCGGCTTGCGAGCCGAGCGCAGCGAGGCAAGCAAGTCCGCTCAACGCAGGGTTGGGTGGTGTCGTCTACATAACTACATACCATCTAATTAACACCAAAGCATATATAAATATACTGATAGATAATGCTATATAAGGAGCACGTGCTGCCAATATTGCCATCCCCGCAGTTAAGGAATGATATATCAAATGTGGCATCATTAACCATGTCGCAATAATCGCCAAAAGCTCATCTTCTCGTCTCCATGCATAATATAAAACAATCATTGCTAATGGTATCCCAAAAGGCCATACGCTAATTTGATTCATATGATCTTGTATATCGTGAGATGCGATTTGTATATTATGGATCATTTCTATAGGCCACAACCCCCAAACAAACAAAGATACCATCAGAAAAACTCCTGTAAAAAGCGCCAAAACAACCCTTTGTTTGGCACGCTTCCACCAAATCAAAAGTATCAACAAAGCACTTTGCGGCTTTCCAAGAACAAGTATTGGATTGCCCAATAGAATACCAAGCATGGGAATCCACTCTACACTACCAGTAGCAAGCAGGAACAAGAAAGGATAACTTGTTAAGGTAACTAACAACGCAACCCTTTCTCCACCATACTTTATCACTAAAAGCCCCGTAACTGCAAAGTTTATTAATATCACCAATATACGAGCAAACTCGTAAGGGAATACAGAAATTGGAGAAAGCAGTATCGCAACCCAGGGAGGATTTTGAAAATACTTTACGGAATAGGGCTGCATCGGTACTTTCCCCACAACATAAAAAACTTGCGTGAAATCAAACATCGGAAAATGAAAGGTGGTAAATATCCAACCAATTAAGGGAGCGACCAACAACACAGACAACAAGAAATTATATTCCGCTCCCATAAATACCCGCTTATCCTTTGGATTCATCTGACCTCTGCTCTTAAAAACCACCCAACAATAGCGTCAGCGGCTGGCGAGCCGCAGGCGAAGCCAGTCCGCTGCACGCAGGGTTAGCCTTTATTACCCGCTCGGAATAATGGCAAATGCCACGCTGCCTCTTGAGAATTTGGCGAGATTCTCCAACATGTCCCAGATAAAACCTGGATTGCTGTATCAGTCACTTGTAGGTATGAATTGTCTTCTATAGCCAAGATTGGGCTTTGAATAAGAGCGCTCTTCTTCTGCAATAAACGAATATTGTTCTCAGTGGCATGGACAGACAGGCCATACGGCACCAAAGCCAAACCGGTATAGTCTTTCATTTCACAAAAATCTTCATCCAAAGTGGTAGAGATGTCAACACCACATAATACTGTCCCAGCGCTGAAGGCAACGACCGGCAAACCGCCCCTAATTATAGAGCGAAGTTGGTTAAAAACCTTTGCCCTGTGTAATCGGTAACTGAGCAAATATACGTTGCCGCCTGTGATATACAGGCCAGATGAATGCTCCAATATCTCCAGAAATAAATTTGGTGACATGTTATCGGGATCTAAAAGATCTACTTTCGCTTCGCCTTGAAACACTTGAACCGTATAATTTAGCCACTTATACATATCCGCATTACCAGCGGGTAGATACGCCAGCACGGGATTGGAAACACCACTAAAATGGGGAATAATTGCATTTTTAATATACTCTATCCCCTGAACGCCGGGGTTACTAAACAGATGCAATATCATCATTTACACCAATTGGTGAGGTTCATAATGGGTTTTAATAAAATCAACAAACTGATCTCTCACCTCCTTCAGGGTATCCAACCTTTTGCGAGCGTTTTCAATGTAAATTTTCCTTTCTTGCTCATTCATAAGATGGTATGAACGATACTCTACATGGGAACGGCTTTCTCTTTGCAACAGAAGATCATCTACCCCCATTTCCAAATCCCGAACAATTAAACCGTTACGATTTTTAAAAGCATTTTCAGACAACTCCTTTGAAATGGAAGACAAAGTTGCCTTCTTAAGATCTATCACTTGCTCAAACAACGGTCTTGAATCAGGGAAATATATGTTAAAAACCATAAGCACCTTTTCAGACTGAGACAATTTGATCCGCCTAAAAGATGAAGGCAAAATCCCTAACTTTTCGCTGGTTAAAGTAACGTGCAAGTTCACGTTATCCAAATGATTTAATTGGTTCTCGATCAACCATGACAAAGATTGCAAGTGTATTCTAAATTCATCTTGGGTACGACTTTGTGCTAAAGATTCAAGATGTAACAATATTTTCTCCCCATCATCTATAACAGCATTTATGACCCTCACAAAACCATAAAGTGCTTTACCAATTCTTGATCTTTGTAAGTCGCTATTTGCAAGTTGGCGCGAGGGAGCACTAATGAAAATATCCACAACTGATTTTATAATCGCTACTATTATTTCCATAGCTAATTTCCACTCCTGTATGAGAAAACAGGAAAAGGCTAAC
>JAADDM010000199.1 GCA_013153955.1 Gammaproteobacteria bacterium
CTAAAATATTTTAAGTACTAAAATATTTTTTATTCCCCCGTTGGTCAATCGCGCCTGCTAACCGCTCTATGCCGTGAATATACGCAGCAGTCCTGAGGGTACACTGATGATGGTTTGCCAAATCGAATACAACATTTGACTCTCTACGCATGATGTTATGTAACTTCTCGCGGACCTCGGGGGCCTCCCAATAAAAGCCGGATTTATTCTGTACCCACTCAAAGTAACTCACAACCACCCCACCCGAGTTTGCCAGCACATCGGGAATCACTTGAATGCCTCGAGCTTCTAGAATCTCATCCGCCTGAGGGGTAACTGGCCCATTGGCTATCTCAAGAATCGTGACCGCTTGGACTTTATCTGCATTTAGTTGAGTCACCTGATTTTCAAGCGCGCCTAATACCAATACATCCACCTTTAGCGCTAACAGGTCTTCATTGCTGATTTCCTCGTAATCGAGCATATTACAAACCGACCCATCACAGTACACAGAGGCGAGTTTTTTCTCCTCCTGTTTAAAACGATACACATCTTCAACATTCAAACCACTGGAGCTATAAATAGCGCCTTTTGAATCGGAAACCGCCAAGACCCTAAAGCCCATCCGACTGGCTAAACGGGCAAAGTGATAGCCCGCATTTCCAAATCCTTGAATGGCAATGGTTACTTGTGAGATATTCCACTGGTGTCTTTTAGCATACTCCTCCAGTGTATAGAGTGCGCCTTGCCCTGTGGCAGACTCCCTGCCTTGAGAGCCGCCTAAATGCAACGGTTTGCCCGTAATCATCTCGGGGACTTGTCGCCTAGAGATGGTCGAATACTCATCCGCCATCCACCCCATAATGGTTGAATTAGTGTATACATCTGGTGCAGGAATGTCTCTAGCCTCTCCTAACACATCGGCAAAAGCACGAATATACCCGCGAGATAAACGCTCTAATTCTAGCTTTGAAAGCTCTTTTGGATTAACCGTTACACCGCCTTTTGCTCCCCCAAATGGCAGGCCTGCGACCGCACACTTAACCGTCATCCAAAAACTCAGAGAAGTTACTTCATCCAAATTAACCCGAGGATGATAGCGAATGCCGCCTTTGGTTGGCCCGCGTGTATCATCGTACTGCACTCGATACCCCGTAAAAATCTTCAGCTCTCCGTTATCCATCCGAACGGGAATACTGGCGATGATGGCACGCTTTGCCACCGAGAGGCGACTGATGACCTCTTCATCCACCTCGATATATTTAAAAACGGATGCCAATCTCTGCTTTGCTAACTCAAACATACGTACTCTCCTAGCTTAAAATGGGCGTCACTTTGAATAAATTAATGAGACCTCTTTATTAAGAATAGTCTAAAGTGCGCGCTATTTACAGACATAACGATATTTAACCCCTTAAAACGGAAGGCAACATTTTTGGCATATTCTCTTTATACTATCCCTACACTCACGATGACCGACACACTCAATCATGTCTAGCCCCCCAGTTCAGCCGATAACACAGCAGCCAACACTGTCCAACACCCTGCCCATAGAAGCCCTTTTACCGCAGATTACACAGACCGTTGGGCTTCATCCTCACACGGTTTTACAGGCAGAACCCGGTGCTGGAAAATCGACCCGTGTGCCTCTGAGTTTTCTTTCAGCAGATTGGCTCAAAGGCCGAAAAATCATTCTACTTGAACCGCGTCGATTAGCGGTTCGCGCACTTGCGCACTTTCTGGCAGAGCAGTTAAATGAACCCGTCGGTCAAACGGTCGGCTATCGTGTACGTAATGAAACAAAAGTTTCAAGTAAAACCGTAATAGAGGTGATGACTGAGGGCGTACTCATCCGTAAACTACAAAATGACCCTGAACTTAGCGATACTGCCCTTATTATTTTTGATGAATTTCATGAACGCTCGCTTCAATCCGATTTGGCCTTAAGCCTCTGCCTGGATATTCAGTCCGCCCTAAGAGAGGATTTAAAACTACTCATCATGTCGGCGACCCTTGATGGCCCAGCTCTGAGTCAGTTTTTAAATAATGCGCCCATGATTCACTGTCCGGGCAGAACCTTTCCCGTCAGCACCCACTTTCTAAACAAGCCACTGACCCAACGCTATGGACAGCCCTTTTATCGCCAGATAACCGAAACGTTAAAACAGGCTCTAAGCGAACAGACGGGCGACTGTCTCCTGTTTCTACCCGGTCAAAAAGAGATTCACAACGCCATGCAGGCCGCGGCAAACTCTCTAGATAAGGCGATTGTATTACTGCCACTTTACGGTGGACTCTCCTTCAAAGCCCAAGCACAGGCGCTTAAAAAAGATCCGCAAGGTCGTCGTAAAGTGATTTTTACCACCAACATTGCAGAGACCAGTTTAACCATCGACAATATTCACATCGTGGTAGACAGCGGTTTGGTCAGACAAGCTGCTTATGATCCAAGCAGCGGCATGACTAAAATGATCACACGAACGATCTCCAAAGCCTCCGCTACTCAGCGTGCTGGCCGCGCAGGTCGTTTAGCCGCAGGACACGCCTACCCACTTTGGACAGAGAGTGAACAGAAAAGTCGTATTGCGTTTGATGAAGAGGCAATGCTCACCTCCGACTTAACGGATTTAAGCCTAGAACTTGCTACTTGGGGCGTAACGGATAGTGACGCACTGCGCTGGGTGACGCCCCCTCCCAAAGCACATTTTGAAATTGCACAAACCCTACTGCTACAACTGGGGTTTCTCTCTGCCAAAAAACAGCTCACCCCGTTAGGAGAACAGGCCAATCAATTTGGGCTATCTGCGCGTCTAACCAAGATGCTCCTTGCCAGTGCGCGGTGTGACTTAAATACGCTAATGACCGCCTGTGACATCGCCGCCCTACTTAGCGAACGCGACATTCTTGGCAGCCAGCAAGGCATTGACATTGCACATCGGCTTGACCTAATTCAACGCTTCAGAAACGGTGCGCGTGTCAATCACCCCAACCCATCCGTCCTAAAAGAGCTGATTCAAAATAGTCTAAAGTGGCAGAAACAGGTAGCGTCGCTAGGCTTAGCAAAAAACCAAAGTACTCTTAAAACTCACCACAAATCGCACAATGAAAAGACAAGCAAAACAGACAGCCAAAACCGCACGCTATCTGTCGGTCAACTACTGGCGCTTGCCTACCCCGATAGAGTCGCCAAACGACGCTCAAATACAGACTGTCGCTATCAACTGAGCAATGGCAAGGGCTGTTTTTTACCTGAATTTGATGCCTTAAACAGCCAGGCCTGGCTGGTGGCAGCCAATCTAGATGGACAGAGAAAAGAGGGCAAAGTCTTTATGGCCGCCAGTATTACTCTCGAAGAGATTACCGAACTCTTTTCAAACGAAATTCGTAATGATACCGAAGTTGTGTTTAATGCCCGTACTCAAAAAATAGAAGGTATGAAACGGCAAATACTGGGGCAGTTGGTTTTAAAACAACAAGCCACTCAAGAAATTGAACCTAATTTACGACAAGCATGCCTTGTAGAAACGCTTCTAAGCTCTAAATTAAGTGCGCTGCCTTGGACTAAAAACACCCAGGCCTGGTTAGATAAGGTACGTTGGCTTGCACAATTTTTACCTGAATATAAAGGCTTTTCTAATGCTGAACTGCTTGAGAGTTTTAGCGACTGGTGTCAGCCCTATTTGAGCCATTTAACAAAGTGGTCTGACTTAAAACAGCTCAACCTACTCAGCCTATTACAGGCCAAGCTTGATTACAGTGCACTTCAAGCCATTGAGCAGTACGCGCCGTCCCACTACACCGCCCCCTCTGGTAAAAAGTCGGTGATTGATTATCAGACCAACGGCCTGCCAACCGTCAGTATTCAACTGCAAGAGCTGTTTGGAGAGGTCTCTTCGCCAAAGCTGGCAAAGGGGAAAGTGGCACTGACGTTTAAGCTATTATCACCCGCACAGAGGCCGATTCAAATCACGGCTGATTTAGCCCATTTTTGGAGTCACTCTTATATCGAGGTGGCTAAAGAGATGCGTGGTAAATACCCAAGACACCGCTGGCCGGAGAAGCCTTTAGAAGCCGATGCTGGACGTTCCATTCAGAGCCGAACGAAACGCTAACCTGATAAATGACACTCTCTTGAAAAAGAGTCGATGATTCATTCAAGACGAAGTATGCGCGATTCGGCCTAATTTTTTTCTATTTTATAGGGTGCTTATTTATGCTTTCGCTCTTCCATCAGCGCCCGTTTTTCCTCTAGTAAGGCCAACTTTAAGTCGGCGATCTCTTTAGAGAAATGTGCCAATATCTCTGCCACATGC
>JAADDM010000255.1 GCA_013153955.1 Gammaproteobacteria bacterium
ACCCCTGAATATGAGCCAATCATTCAGCATTGGGATTACAGCCTGTCAGATATTCGCTTTAACAAAGCCGATGAAATTGGCCGCTTTAATATGGGCTCAACCGTGGTACTATTAACCCCAGAAGGACAGCTTCCTGAATTAGGCAAAATGACCAAGAACACCCCCATTCAAATGGGGCAACATCTGGCCAACTATCCTCCTTCAGAAAAAGCCGTCATACCCGATGACTTACCATTAGCCAATTAAGGAAGAAGCATGAAATTAATTACTTCAATTATTAAGCCATTTAAACTAGATGATGTTCGTGATGCCCTTCATGAAATTGAAATTCACGGTATGACCGTGACAGAAGTAAAAGGCTATGGTCGTCAGAAAGGCCATACCGAAATGTATCGTGGCGCAGAGTATGTGGTTGATTTTTTACCTAAGCTAAAAATTGAAATTGCCGTCTCTTCTGAGGTGGTAGACTCTGCGCTTGAGGCGATTATTAATGCCGCACAAACAGGTAAGATTGGGGACGGAAAGATTTTTGTCACCAACATTGAGCAGACGATTCGTATCCGTACCGCGGAAACAGGACCTGAAGCGCTTTAATCAGGCTGTGGCTCGCTTTATCTAAAGCGATTACTCAGTCAACATACATCATATAGACTGAGACGAATAACAAAAAAGGGAGGTAAAACCACGGTTTTACCTCCCTTTTTTTGTCTGAATAAATCGTTAATCTGTATAAAAAACGTTTACCTATTTATCCTCTTTTAAGCATATTCGATGATGAATATAGAAGCCCGTACATTTTAAAGCATTGAAACACCTACCATATTCTTCTGTCCCTTAGACTCACTCACCTCTCCTAATGGCATCAGCTCCCACTCCCAAGTCGCTTCTGACTTAGGGGGTTCTACATCCCACCATGGATCAAAACGATCTAACTCTTCACCAAAAATATCGAACTCAATGTCCATGCGATCCGCAATTAAACAGACCTCACCATTAAAAGATTGCAGGTAGCGTAGGTGTGCAAAAATCAGCTGTTTACCCACAATATCCGCCTCAATCTCTGGTAGGTCATAATGCTTCATCAACCATCTCACAGGAATCAGAGGCAGCTGTGTAATCAAGTTAAGCGATACCACCAAATCAATGGTGGGATCATCCAGCCAAGCAGAAGGCTTTTGAACAAGAGTTTTTCCCGCTTGTAGCCAGCTTAAAGACTCCGTCACATCCTGCTCAACCAATACAACATTCGCAAAATTTGCCGCCTGCTGACGGGCTGCTTTCAAAAAGACCAAATCAACCAAAATCACTTTTTCAAAACGACTGGCTAAGACCTCAAGAGGTACATCCGCAAGAGAGCCTGCTCCTAAAATCAGTACCGTTCTGTTTTGAACTGCACGCTTAGCCGCATTTAAAATAACCTTTTGGCAGTTTTGATAGTGCGCTCCCCATGCTTCATGACAGCGTTTGGCCCTTGCTGTCATTGAGACAGCCTCTTTTAAAAAGCCCATCTTTTTAGCAACTGGCAGCGCATTTGAAGAGGACATGTACTGCCACAGCTCCTTAATCATTCCTTATCACCTTTTTTAATTGAACCAGATTTTATTATGTTAAACCAAACTTAAAGAACTAAGTATATTTTACACACCCTCTTTGATAAACAGCCATTAAAGCTTTAATTATCTAATTCTAATGATTGTATCTTACGCGTCAGAGTATTTCTGCCCCAACCCAAAAGTACCGCAGCCTTCTGACGATGGTTACCGCTGGCTTTGAGTGCGGCTTCAATCAGTACCTTTTCAAACATAGCTTCAGCAGTGGTATGCAAGCCCTCTCGCCCACTCTGTAAAAACTGATCCGCCCACTGTTTTAAAGGGGTCTGCCAATCATCAACCTCTGAATCACTGAGTGACGAGCGCATTGAACTTTGGAGCTCTAAAGGTAAATCTTCTAAATGAACCCGTTTATCGGGCGCCATAATGGTCAGCCATGTACATAGACTTTTTAACTGCCTAACATTACCAGGCCAAGGCAGTTTAGACAAAAAAACCTCTACCTGTGGTGTCAGCACCTTCTCTTCTAACCCCAAAGATTTAGCTTCGCTCTCCATATAAAAGCGTAGCAGCAGTGGCACATCCTCTCTTCGCTCTCGTAATGCAGGGACTTTTATGCGAATAATATTCAGGCGATAAAGTAGATCTTCTCGAAACTTACCCTCTCTAACCAAGGCTTCCATATTCTGATGGGTTGCCGCCACAATTCTAACGTTAGTTGAGACGGAGCTGCGTCCGCCTACTCGGTAAAAACTGCCATCGTTTAAGACTCTTAGCAGTCGCGTTTGTAGATCAACCGGCATATCGCCGATTTCATCTAAAAATAGGGTTCCACCATCGGCCTCTTCAAACCGCCCAATTCGCTGCGAGTGTGCCCCTGTAAAAGCGCCTTTCTCATGACCAAATAGCTCAGACTCTAATAGGTCTCTAGGAATGGCCGCAGTATTAAGCGCCACAAAAGGCCCACCTGAACGCGGACTTAACTCGTGCAATGCTTGGGCGACCAGCTCTTTACCCGTCCCCGTCTCGCCGTTAATCAGAACCGTTACATCCAGTTGAGAAATTCGACCCAGCACCCTAAAAACTTCCTGCATCGCAGGCGCTGCGCCAATAATATTTAATGGCTGTTTAGTCGATTTTGTAGGACGCTTAGAGCGGGAGATTCCCCCTGATAATTGGCGTTTAATCGCTCGATCAACCAGCCCCGTCGCTTCATCAATATCAAAAGGTTTTGGAAGGTACTCAAAGGCTTTACTCTGAAAGGACTTCACCGCTGTTGTTAAATCGGCATGAGCGGTCATAATGATGACGGGAATCTTACTGTCCTTCTCATGAATGGCTTCCATAAAGGTTAGTCCATCCATGCCGGGCATCCGAACATCACTGATTATCACCGTCGGCGTATACTCATCAAATGCTTTTAGCGCGGTTAACGCAGAATCAAATGCTTTAATTTCGTAAGGCTTATCTTCGAGCGCCGTCTCAAGCACCCAACGAATAGAGGCATCGTCATCTACAATCCAAACGATGGGGTTGATAGTCTGTTCACGAGTCATCAATTACGCCTTCTGCTTTAATGGAAGATATACATCAAAAATAGTTTTTCCGGGCTCACTTTCAGCCACAATCAGCCCATCATGCTGCCGCAGTACATTCTGTGCAACAGGTAATCCAAGCCCTGAACCTTCTGGTTTACTGGTGACCATTGGGTAAAAAATTGAATCAAAAACGGATTCAGGAATCCCTTCTCCTTCATCTATGATGCTAATCACCGCGACTAAAGGGTAAGTTTGAGACCCCAGTGTGAATTTATGTGCAACACGCGTTTTCAAAGTAAGCATGCCGCCTCTCAATGTCATCGCCTGCATCGCATTCTTAACCAAATTTAGGAGCGCCTGAACCATGGCTTCAAAATCCACCATTATCTCGGGAATACTTGGATCATAGTCCAATTTAACATGCACACCAACCGGTTTTTCAGAGTCTGTGATTTGCAGAACATAGCGAATCACTTCATGGATATTGTGTAACTCCTTGTCAGAATTTCCTCTGGGACCCAGCATTCTATCCACCAAATTGGTTAGGCGAAGTACCTCTTTTGAGATGACCTCCAAAAAGGTTAAATCTTTATTATCTTTTGCATGTCGTTTTTGTAACAACTGGGTCGCACCTAAAATACCGGCGAGTGGGTTTTTAACCTCGTGCGCCAGAGTTTTAATTAGCAGATTGCCTGCTTCGTACTGGTGCCAACGCTCATCCTCTTCGACTATTCGATGATGCCGTTCGGTATTATAGATTTCAAACAACCAGCCCTTTTGATCGTTAAATTCGTAGGGGGATACGGTACAACTGACACGAATTTTTTCCATATCGGGCTGGTGTAAGGCGTACTCATGAATGGTCATCTTTTTTTCAGTCGTCAGCCCTTTTTCACCCAGCATATCCGGCATTATATTTTGCCAGTTAATGCCAAGTACACGCTGGCTACTCACCTGAAAAAGTTCCGCGGCTGCCGCATTAATGTACTGTATTTTTTGGTGTTCATCGATCCAGATAACAGAGGTCACAAGTCCCTCTAGTAACTCTTCACAAATACCCGTCTTTAATCCAGCGTGCTGACCTATTTTGCGTCCTGCTTGAATACTATCTTTCACAAACCGTCACCATCAATGCCATTGCCAAGCGGTAGTCTATGGCGTGTAAATTCACCTCGTTAACAGCCACCAATAAAGGACCAT
>JAADDM010000105.1 GCA_013153955.1 Gammaproteobacteria bacterium
AACCTTTGATTTGACCAGCAGCATCGGCCGACTTACCCGCTAACTGACGAACCTCTGCAGCAACCACCGCAAAGCCCCGACCATGCTCTCCCGCTCTAGCCGCTTCTACAGCCGCATTTAAGGCCAGTAAATTCGTCTGAAAGGCAATACCATCGATAATGGAGATAATGTCATTAATCTTCTGACTGGCTTCAGACATTTCAGACATCGAATTCAACGCTTTATCCATCGTCTGAAGCCCTGATGTTAATTGAACTTGTGCCGATTGCGTTTGTGTATTGGCATGGGAGGCATTGCCCGCATTATCTCGTACACTGCTGGTCATCTCCTCCATTGAAGCCGAGGTCTCTTGAAGCGCGGAGGCTTGCTGCTGTATACGCGTGGAAATATCATTATTCCCTGCATCCATATCAGACACGCCTATCATAACGGATTTGGTTATCGCCTCAACCTTTGCCACCATCACAGCCGTATTTTTGACGGAACTATTTAAGGAGTCTTTTAAGACAGCCATTTTGCCTGAATAAACGCCTGTGACAGATTTTGTCAGATCTCCATCACTGATTGATGCTTGTACCAATGACACCTCATCCACAAAACGCTCTAAATCGCTCAACGTAATATTCAGTGAATCTTTTAAAGGAATAAAGTCTCCGCGTACGCGTGCCTCAGAACGCACACCGAAATCGCCATGTGCCAGACTGTTTAACGTGCTCGCGATTGATTCAACGTTCTGTTTCATGCGAACAGCTGAACGATCTAGATCATATAACACATCAGAGAACTTACCTTCTAGCGTAATAGAGTCATTCTTATGCACTTCTAAATTACCCGATCGGAAATTTTTAGCGGTTATTTCCAAAATTTCAACCACGGAACTAATCTGCTCAACGGAGGCATTAACATCCTGCTTCATCTGTAAAAAATCCCCTTTAAGCTCACAGCGAACTCGAGCATCAAACTGCCCCGCTGCGATCTCTTTTAAGACCTCATTTACACCGGATATGGCCATGCTAATATCATCCAGCAAGGTGTTAATGGCACATGAAGTCTCAGTCAACTCATCTTGACCATACAAGGGAATACGATAATCCAAACGGCCAGTCTCTGTAATCTTTCGCATGGTATCGCGAACCGCATGAATGGGCTTTAAAATGCTTAAAGAGACTAAATAACCGACCACCCCAAAAACGATAATGCTCACAACGAGCCCAATCCATAGATACAGGGAGCCTTCTGCTTGCTCTTTTCTAAGATGTGCAATCGCCGCTTGGTTTTGTGCAATTTCATAAGCTCTAAATTCATCTATAATCGCAGCAAAAGCGCTGTATTTAGGTTTAAACTCTTCATGAAGAATCAGCACGGCCTCATCCACAAAGCCTTCGTTAATGGCGACCATAAAGTCTGAAAAGGAGCGGTTTGCACTTTCGGTATTACGTTTTAAATCTTCATAGATAGCCAGCTCTGCTGGCGCCAGATCTAATCCGTTAATTCGTTCAAAAATATTAAAGATTGCCAAGCCAGATGATTTTAGCTCGGCATTATATTCACTGAGCTTCTGCTCATAGCCCGCATCGTCTTCACTGAGGAGCCCAAGATTAAGTAAGGTGATCTCTCGTTCATCAGAGAGGTTTTTAAGTTCATTCATCAAGGACAGCTTTTCACCATTGACATCAACCACCAACGCAATCGTTTGATTGGTTTGATTGATTAGGTACTGGGTTGCTAAATTGCTGATTAGCAAAAGCGAGAGTGCTGCAGCTATTCCTAGAATCATCTTAAATTTTATGGACATGAGTACCTCTAAGTTAAATTAACAATCGGTTGACGACTGCTTATAAAGCTCTATTCTAGGCGATTTAGGAGGAGGACTTGATAAGAAATAAAACAAGCTAGATTAGCTAAGTTTATTTAAGAGAAGGCTTATTTACCCTCTCTGCAAGTGAAGGGTTAGAACTACTTATTCCTATCTAGGGTCAAAAAGGTAAAGGCGTACGCATGGCGCGCGTCCTTATCATGACGTTCCCGCTCAACTTCACGCCAAGCTAAACCTGCCCAATCAGGAAACAGGGTATCCCCCTCTAACGTAACATCAATTAGGGTTAGATATAAGCGGTCTGCTTTAGGGAGCATCTGCTTATAAAGCTGCCCGCCTCCCATAATAATGACCTCTTCGGCTGTTTGAAAAGCATCCAGAGCATCCTCGATTGAGTTAAACACCTGAACGCCCTCAATCACTAACGCTTTATTACGACTGATGACAACATTCGGTCGATTGGGCAACGGTCGAGATCCGATTGATTCAAAGGTTTTACGTCCCATAATGACGGGCTTACCCGTTGTCTTCGCTTTAAAGAATTTAAGATCATCTGGTAGGTGCCAAGGCATATCATTATCCAACCCGATAACCCTATCTTTAGACATGGCAGCAATCATGGCAATTTTCATACGGACACCGTTGCCTTAATATGAGGGTGAGACTCATAGCCTTCAATTTCAAAATCTTCAAACTGGTAATCAAAAATGCTCTCTGGCTGACGTTTAATCACCAGTTTAGGTAATTTATAAGGCGTTCTTGCCAACTGTGTTTTGGCTTGATCCAATGTATTATTGTAAAGATGGACATCGCCCCCCGTCCAAATAAAGTCGCCCACTTCCAAGCCTGTTTGTTGCGCAATCATATGCACCAATAACGCATAACTGGCGATATTAAAAGGCACGCCTAAGAAGGTATCGGCGCTTCGCTGATAGAGCTGGCATGAGAGCTTGCCATTGGCAACATAGAATTGAAAAAAAGCATGACAGGTTGCCAAAGCCATTCGACCTTGCTTTACGTTCTCTTGAGGGCTAATGGATTCATCAGGCAGATCAGCAGGGTTCCAAGCCGTCACAATCATGCGACGGCTATTTGGATTATTTCTAAGCGTCTCAATCACTTCTTTAATTTGGTTGATGGTTTCGCCATTAGGCTTCTCCCAAGCCACCCACTGCTTACCATATAAAGGCCCTAAGTCACCCGATTCGGTTGCCCAAGCATCCCAAATTTTTACACCATTGTCTTTCAGGTATTGAATATTCGTGTCCCCGGTAAGAAACCACAGCAGCTCATGAATAATCGAGCGTAAATGTAATTTTTTAGTCGTGACAAGCGGAAACCCTTCTTGTAGGTTAAACCGCATCTGGTATCCAAAAACCGAGCGTGTACCAGTGCCTGTTCTATCGCCTTTATCTGTCCCCTCTTCCAAAATATGGTTGAGTAACTCTAAATATTGCTTCATTGGATTGCCCCTCGTTTAAGCAAAGGGAACTTGTTCGCACCCCATAACAATAGCCCCAAGCCGATCATAACCATTGGCAAAGAGAGTAGCTGCCCCATGGTTAACCAGTCCCAAAGTAAATACCCTAGCTGAGCGTCTGGCACACGCCAAAACTCAACCATAAATCGGAATGCACCGTAGCCAATGAGAAAGACACCCGCCACACTGCCAGAAGGTCTTGGCTTACGAGCATAGATGGCGAGAATAATAAAGAGTACAACGCCCTCTAATAATGCTTCTAACAGTTGAGTAGGGTACTTGGTCACAAAGCTTTGCAGCATGGGATCATAGACGTGCATCCCCAATGGAGAGTCTGTTACTTTACCCCACAACTCTCCATTGATGAAGTTACCAATACGACCCGTCAATAACCCTATCGGAATAAGCGGAGAGACAAAGTCTGCAACCTGAAAAAGGGATTGCTTCGTTTTACGGGCAAACAGCAGCATCGCAATGGTCACTCCGATTAAGCCACCATGAAAAGACATGCCCCCCTGCCAAACTTTAAAAATGGCCGTTGGTTCGTCTATATAGTGCGCAAAATCATAGAAGAGTATATAGCCTAAACGCCCACCTAAAATAACGCCCATCGCCACATAGAACAACAAGTCACTGACCATGTCGCCATTCCAAGGTTCTATTTTTCGGGCGCGGTATGTGCCGTATAACCAGCCTCCAAAAAAGGCAAGGAGGTACATTAAACCGTACCAGTGAATTTGCAAAGGGCCTAACGAAAGTGCAACGGGATCAATTTCAGGGTACTGCCACATAAAGAAGGGGTCTCATTATTATGTTTGCACACACGCTTGGTTCATGAGTGATACAAACAGGGGCTTTAAGAGACCTTTTAAGCTAAAGATCTCTTAAAAATAAAATATCCCGAATCATACCAAAAAAAGCATCAGCCCTGTTAAGAACTGATGCTTTTGAATAAAGGACTCTATCAAAGTTTAACGCAAAACTTCCGTAATCCTTTGTCAAGACCTCCCAGAGATTCCGCCTGATCATTGGTGATCAGATACTTAAGGAAGGGAACGGGTTAAATTTTAAATTGATGCACTAATCGCTCCAGTTTATCCGCAATGCCTTGCAAGTCATGCCCTGCCTTTTCTGTATTATTAGCCCCTTCTGCGGCCTGCTCTGTCACCGAATGAATCTCACTAATATTTTGATTAATTTCCTGAGCCAGCTCACTTTGTGCATGCGCGGCATTCGACATCTGATCGCTCATATGACTAATATCCTCCATTAAAATCACCACAGGTTGTAAAGTTTCCTGCGTTTCAGAGACTGCATCACAGCTTGATTTAGTGGCATCCTTTCCGGCCTCAACCACTTTCACGGTTGCCATCGTTGCCGTCCGAATCTTATCAATAATATCGCCAATTTCGATCGTCGCCTCCTGAGTTCGCTGTGCCAACCCCCTCACCTCGTCCGCAACCACGGCAAATCCCCGGCCATGTTCACCAGCTCTCGCCGCTTCAATCGCTGCATTTAATGCCAATAAATTCGTCTGTTCAGCAATCTCTCTAATCGCATTAACCACAGCCCCAATCGACTCGCTGTCATCTCGAAGCAGACCCACAGAACGCGTCATTTCATGCATCCCTTCAGACAGTTTTTTAATTTCTAAAGCCGTATTTTTAACTTTATCTCCACCGTCTTTAATTCTAAGAGCCACTTGTTGTGTCGCTCGGGTTGTATTTTTAGAGTGGTCATCTACACTTTTCGACTGCTTCGTCATATCTACCATCGAGCCAGACAGTAAGCTGGTTGCAGACAGCTGTTTTTGGGTCCCAGCTTTCGCAGAGACCGTAATACCTAGGAGTTTATTAGAAGAGACTTCTAGCTCATTTACCGTGGCAGCAACCTCTTTAAGCATAATTTGAATTTTAGTCACAAACTCATTGAAATAGCCCGCAAGTTGGCCCATCTCATCCGTGCTGTTTACCGGTAATCTACGCGTTAAATCGCCTTGTCCTTCTGAAATATCTTTCATCACATCGGATATGTCCTGTATGGGCTTGGCGACATACTCCGTGATACGTCTTGAGACAATCATCCCTGCAACCTGACCAAACACGGAAAGAATAATCAGGATAATAATATTGTTTAAACTGGTACTTAATAATGCCTCACTGGTATCCGTCATATCCTGTACGGCATGATGCGAAGCCGTCAATAACTGGCTATCAAGCGCCTTAAAAATTGGGGCAATTTCGGACTTCATTAACCAAACATCCATTCTCCACTTTGGCCCTTCATGAATACCTCTAAGCACCATAAAATGCTCACGGTACTCCTCATACAGTGCTAGAGCTCGCTCTATCCCCTCCTCCTCTTCAAAGGTCAACTCAATAGCATTCTGACTCGCTATTTTAACGGTTAAGGATTCAACTTTATTTAGGTAGCTTTCGGTTAAATCGGCCATTGCTCCACTTCTAAAAGCCACATAGCCTCGTAAACTGCTCAACACATTTAACCATGATTTTTGTAAAGACAACACATCCTCAACCATGATGCGTCGGTCTTCTGACAACTCCTCCATCTCAGAGTTCACCATCATAGAAAGGGTTTGTTGCATATCAGATGCAATCCCCGCCATATTTTTGGTGACATACTCAAAAGCGGGATATTTTAAGCCTCGCGCAGATTGTAAATCCGCAATTTTGGTCACCAAAGGCGGAAGCAATCGAAGATTCTGATTGATCTCTTCAAAAATAGGCGTTAAAGAGGAGTCCTCTGCATGAAAGGCTTTGCTGTGCTCAAGCTTATCTCTTACTTTATCCATTCCTTCATGATAATGCGCGATTAACTCTGCATCATTCGTCAGCATATACATGCTGAGTGCATTCATACTTTTTTCAAGTAAAAAAGCCATCTCTGTCGCTTGCACAGCCACCGGCTGCTTCTCTTCAACCATCTCACGTACATCAGCGCGCAACAAGGCTAAATTAACGGCCGCTTGAATGGTAATAATCGCTAAAACAAGCCAAATGACGCCGAACCCGAACCGTATTTTCTGTTTAATGGAGAGTTTATCTAGGAATGATTTCATAAGTATGTGCTATTTTTTTGACAGTTAACAGCTCAAAGCAATATAAATGCCACATCAAAACATTCACAATTTTATGGGGTTTTATGGAAGGGATTAAGATAAATAGAGAGAGGAAATAAAGGGGAAGCTGAGCAAATGAGAACAAAATAATACACATTAAGTATCTTCAGAAACGGCCGTTTCTGAAGGCGGCTTGGCAAGGGGCAACCCCATAAACCAAGTCGAATGAATGACCATCAAGAAAAACCTTAGACTTAAGCGATTACTGGCTAAGAGCTATCTATTTGGGTAATTACCACGCGCAATCAAGCCCCCGTCCAACGTCAAAACACTGCCTGTCATCCAAGCCGTTGCATCAGACAGAAGATAGGCTGTCGCCTCGCCCATCTCTTCCGTTGTGCCATACCGCCCGGCTGGAATACGCTCATGCCATTTTTGAGCCATCGAAGGCTCGTTCAAAATTGTATCTGTACGTTCAACAGGTACAACACCCGGTGCCAATACGTTAACTCGAATTTGGTATTGTCCCCACTCAACTGCCTGCACTTTACTCACCGCATCCAGTCCCGCTTTAGAGGCGGCATAGGCCGAGAACCATTCACAAGTTGCTTGCCCATGAATGCTGCTGTTATTGACGATTGCCCCAGGCTGCTTGGCTGTGATGCACTTCTCTGCAAAGGCTGTTGACAACAAATAAGGCGCATGTAAATTGATTTTAAGCGTCTGCATAAATGCCTCGCCTGCGGCATCCTTGCGAGCAGTGACCTTAGAAACGACCCCTGCGTTATTCACCAAGCCATCCAAACCTTCGTAAATTGACCAGGCCTGGTTAAAAAATTCGCTTAAAGTATCAAGTTCAGAAAAATCACATCGGATGATTTCAACCTCTACCTCTGAACGAATAGACTTCACGGCTTCTACGGTTGCTTTAATCCCCACTTCATTACGATTGTAATGCAACACTAACCGACACCCTTCTCGAGCCAATACGCGCGCCATACCTGCACCAATCCCACTGGAAGCACCCGTAATTAAGATTCGTTTATCTTTTAATCCCATCATCATTTATCTACCGTTTGGTTGAGCATTACCTGCTCATACTGGTTTATTCAGAGCCTTATTTAAGGTCACCAAGCTAAGGTTACTTTGATTTAATCAAGCTTAGCAATAACTCAACAATCTTTTCAGTGGCCTGTGTACGTGCCTGTCTTCGAATACTTTCAGAAGCTTGTGCACGCTTTTCGGCATGTAAACCCCACTCTTTAAGGGAGGCACATAGACGTTCAGGCGTCAGTTCTGATTGGGGAATAATTTCCCCTCCCTGAATATCCACGAGGGCTTTGGCATTTGCAGTCTGATGATCATCTACTGCGTGGGGATAAGGCACTAAAATAGCCGGTCGTGCTGCTGCCATTAACTCACTGACGGTCAGTGCGCCCGAACGACAAAGCACCATGTCGGCCTTGCCATACGCCCGTACCATATCCTCAATAAAAGGCACGACTTCGGCACTCACGCCTGCCACTTGGTAAGCCATCTCGGCTTGTGCTAAGGTTCGCTCGCCCGTTTGATGTGTCACCACTGGTCGGTCAGCCTCTTCCATCAGCGCCAATGCCTTAGGCAGCGTCTCATTCAACGCCAAAGCACCTCGACTGCCCCCTAAAACGAGCAAGTGGCAAGGCTGAGTGTTTTCCACCACGCATAGGCGCTCTAGGCCATCCCTAACAGGATTGCCCATATTCACCACCTGCTCCCCCTTAATTACCGACTGAGGAAACGCCGTCATCACGCGTACAGCAAAGCGTGCCAGTAATTTATTGGTCAACCCAGGAATGGCATTCTGTTCATGCAACACCAACGGAATGCCTAATGATTTTGCGGCTAATCCACCAGGACCACAAACAAAACCGCCCATCCCAAGCACTAAATCAGGCTGTGTCTCTTTTAAAATTCGTCTCGCCTGCAACCAAGCTTTGGTGACATTAAATGGTGCCAAAAACCAGCCTTTCAGACCGTTTCCTCGCAAACCTTTAATGCCAATATTATTCAAAGGAATACCGGCTTTCTCAACCCAAGTCGCTTCCATACCGCCTTGAGTGCCCATCCAGACAACCTCAACATCCTGCTTGGCCAGCGCCTCTGCCAGTGCAATCCCGGGGAAAACATGCCCGCCTGTGCCGCCTGCCATAATCAATATTTTACTCATCGACTTATCGACCTCTCTTTATGATTTACTGAGCTTCGTATCAGCCTTCTTTCTAGCATTTTTTTTCGTTGTTTTCTTGACCGTTTTCTTAGCGGATTTAACCGCTTCTGAAGCACTCTCATCCTCCCCGTCAACAGCACGTTCAGGTTTTTCACGAGGATAGAACCGACTCTCGTGATCCACTCTAAAGACCACTGCCAGCGCTATGCTTAACAACAGAACACTACTGCCCCCATAGCTCATAAAGGGCAAGGTTAAACCTTTGGTTGGAAACGCGCCCAAATTAACCCCCATGTTGATGCCTGCCTGCAAAATAATCCAAATACCAATTCCGTAGGCAACCATGCCGCCAAAAAAATGATTTGAATCGACCGCTTTACGGCCGATTCTAAAGAGTCGGTAGAGAATCGCTAGGTAAATCAAGACCAAAAAGACCACGCCAACAAAGCCAAACTCCTCTCCATAAATAGAGAAAAGAAAATCGGTATGCGCATCAGGAAGGTAGAGTAGCTTTTGGATACTACCGCCTAGCCCCGCACCAAACCACTGGCCACTGCCCGAGGCAATAAGTGCCTGCGTTAACTGATAACCCGCCCCAAAAGGGTCTTGCCAAGGGTCTAAAAAGCTACTCACTCGCGCCATTCGATAAGGCGAGGTAACCACAAGTACCACCAAAATGGTCACCATGGGCAGTACCGTCAAAACAAAATAGCGCCAAGGTGCACCAGCAATCAATAGCATGCCGGTAATCATCACCGCGATGACAAACGTACTGCCATAATCAGGCTCCATTAACAGTAACATCGCCATGATTCCAAACGGTAACGCGAGGCGAATGACCGCTTGAATACTCTCTTTAACGGCCGAAGCATGGCGATCAAGATACCCAGCCATAAAGACCACGATGGCTAATTTCATAAATTCGGAGGGTTGGAAGTTCATAAAGACCAACGGCAACCAACGCTTACTGCCGTTAATCTCTCGACCAAACACCAGCACAGCGACCAATAGAAAAAGGGCAAATAGAAAAAGCTTTCCGCGATGCTTCTCCCAGAAAGAGAGCGGAATTTGAAAGGTAATATAGGCTGCAATCGCGCCCAGTCCCATCGAAATCAACTGGCGAATAAAATAGTGATCAGGGGTGCCAAAGCGTTTTTCGGAGATGGCTACCGAACTGGAGGCAACCATCGTCAACCCAATCACCGCTAGGGTAATGACCAGTCCTAATAGCCAAAAATCCATTGGCCATTTTTTTGCGTCTTCCCGCCAACGCGTTAAGGTTGAGCCCATTAACTCACACTCCCTTGAGCGCTAGCAGTCCCTAGTTGAGCAGCTTCAACTAGGGTTTTAAAGCAATCGCCACGATGTAGGTAGTTATCAAATTGATCAAAGCTGGCACAGGCAGGCGAAAAAAGCACGCAGTCGCCACTGTGCGCAAGTTTATTGGCAATGTCCACCGCCTCATCAAGTGTCTCAACACACTCAACAGACAGTCCCGTTAAACTTTCAGCGATATGGGCTTGATCTCGCCCAAACAAAATCACCTGACGACAGTAGGTTGCGACAGGCTGTTTTAAATCGCTAAAGTCCGCCTCTTTACCCACGCCACCTGCGATTAAAATGACAGAACCCGCTTGCTGTGAGCCGATGCTCTCTATCGCGGTAACGGTTGCCCCTACATTGGTGCCTTTTGAGTCATTCACCCAGTCAACCCCATTAAAGCAGCCGATACTCTGTGTTCTGTGCGGCAGCCCTGTAAAAGAGGCTAATACCTGTGTAAAGTGTTTAGAAGTGACCTTAAACGGACGACAGAGCGCCATCATGGCCAACGCATTTAAAGCGTGATGCGACCCTTTCAATGCCATATCCGATACTGAGACAAGGCGTGTTTGTCCAAAACCTAACCAGGTCTGGTTGTTTGAAAGGTGATTTGAAGAGTCATGCCCTTCAATCACCCCATAATCCAGCTCCGATTGAATAAACCCTTCCGCTAGACTAAAACGGCAAACAGGCGCGTGATGAATTAAGCCCTGCTCGCTAAAGTCAGCAGGAATAACCGCTAATTCGGTCTCTGCAAAGACTTTTGTCTTCGCTTGAATATAGTCCTCAAGCTCATCATAACGGTCCATATGATCTTCAGAAATATTTAATACCGTCGCTGAAGCAGTGACTAAGGAGTAAGTCGTTTCTAACTGAAAGCTCGACAACTCTAAAACGTACACATCGTATTCAGTGTCATCCAAAAGCAGTGTCAGGGCTGCTTGACCAATATTACCCCCTACGCCAACCGTGTAACCTGCTTGACTCAGCGCGAGTCCTGTTAGCGTTGCAACGGTACTTTTTCCATTTGACCCGGTAATGGCAATGACGGGCTTGCCCACCGCTCTGGCAAACAGCTCAATGTCGCCAATCACCTCTTTACCCAATTTAATCAGCGCAACCACCCAAGGAGATGATTTAGCAATACCAGGGCTCAGGACAATCGTATCAAACTGTGTGTACCATTCAATGGGCACTTCGCCAACAGCAAAGGCAATGTCAGGAAACTCTGACGCTAGGGATTGGGTATCCAGCCCCGTTCGAGTATCAAATGCGAAGCAGACTTCGCCTTGTGCCTGACAATAACGTAAGACCGACTGACCGGTAATGCCTAAGCCTGCAACTAAATACATTTTGTCCAAATTCCTCTGTCTGTTTTGCTGTCTAAAAAGAGCGACTAACGCTTAATCAGCCCTATCGAAGCTTTAAGCTGGCCAATCCGATTAGCACTAAAATAATGGTGATGACCCAGAATCGCACAATAACCTGTGACTCATGCCAGCCCTTCTGTTCGTAATGATGATGTAGGGGCGCCATGAGGAAAATGCGCTTCTTTCTCAACTTAAAAGAGCCCACCTGTAAAATAACCGAGACAGTTTCAGCAACAAAAATCCCGCCCATAATAAAGAAGACCAACTCCTGTTTAACGGCAATGGCCATACCGCCTAGCGTTGCACCAATCGCCAATGAACCCACATCGCCCATAAAGACTTGCGCGGGATGCGCATTAAACCAGAGAAAGCCTAATCCAGCCCCCACCAGAGCGGCAGCAAGAATGGTAATTTCTCCCACGCCAGGGATATAGGGAATATTTAAATAGTCTGAAAAATAGACATGACCTGACAAGTAAGCAAACACACCTAACGCACCTGAAATCATCACCGTTGGCATAATCGCCAAGCCATCCAAGCCATCGGTCAAATTGACGGCATTAGACGTTCCAACGATAACAAGGTAACTGAATAAAATGGTCCACGCACCCATGTGAATCACCGTGTCTTTCATATAGGGAATTAACAGCTCAGTTTCAGCGGGCACCGTTGCCATGCTGTACAGCGCATACGCCCCTGCAAAGCCAATAATCGACTGCCATAGAAATTTAGTGCGAGAGCGCATCCCTTCAGGGTCTTTGTAAACAACTTTCATATAATCATCGACAAACCCAATGACCCCAAAGCCCAACATCATAACGCTAATAATCAAGAGATAATGGTTGGTTAAATCTCCCCAGAGCACCACAGCCATCGCCACGGAGAATAGAATCATGGTTCCACCCATTGTGGGGGTACCCGCTTTTACTAAGTGAGTTTTAGGCCCATCTTGACGAATGGACTGCCCTACTTTAAGACGCGTCAACCAGCGAATCATCGCAGGTCCAATTAAGAAGGACAGAATCAATGCCGTCAGCACACTCATAATGGCGCGCATGGTGATATAACTAAACACCCCAAAGCCAGAAATATACTGTTGTAAATACTCTGTTAGGTAGATAAGCATGGGTTTTATCCTTTCGTCTATTCAGGGAGAGCGATAACATCCTGTTACCACCCAATAAAATTTCATTTTTGACCGATTGATAACCGGCCCAGTATTTGTTCTATATTCAGGTTTGTATGCATCTGCACACATTTTTTATAACGGTTTAAAGTAACTTAGAGCGACTTTACTCAACTTAAACCGACTGGCCTACGACCGCCTCAGCAATGCGTTCCATCTGTGCACTGCGAGAGCCTTTGACTAAAATATTTAAAGACTCACTGGCAATGGCTTTGGTATCCACCAGTGTCAATACCGCTTCTGACATCGCCTCGTGACTTTCAAAATAGTGTGCATTTTCTCCAAAAATAGTCGGCATATTCTGTGCCGCTTCACCCAACACAAAGAGGTAGGTGACGCCAACTTGTTTGGCAAATTCAGCGACACTTTGATGACCAGCTTCGCTGTCTGAACCAAGCTCACCCATTGCCCCTAAGCAGAGAATCGATTCGTCTCCGAGACTCACCAAGGCTCGAATGCCCGCTTTAACCGATTCAGGGTTGGCATTATAACTGTCATCTATTAACCAGCCCGTTTTTATCGCCTGTTTTTGTAACCGACCTGCTACCCCCCTAAAACTGGCCAGGCCTGGTTCAATGTCAGACCAGCTTAATCCTGCACTCAACGCAACCGCAACACAAGCCGCCGCATTCATCGCATTATGCTCGCCCAAAACAGGCACCTGCACAGTATAACTGCCAACGGTAGGTGTCTTTTCGGCAGAAGACTCCGTCACACTTGAACTTGGGCTTTCTGGTAACGCTTTCGCCTGTATAACCAGCGTAAAGGTAATCCCTGTTTCGGTCGTTTTAAACGCCTGAACACAAACATCTGCAGAGGTAGCAGTACCAAAACTGACGATGTGCTTAACGCCTAAATTGGCATTGATACGCTGCCAATCAGCATAGCCAACCGAATCAGCATTGATGACAGCAACGCCTCGGTTATCCGAGTCGAGTCGATTCAAACCTTGAAAAATTTCACCTTTCGTATCAACCACCCCTTGAAGCGAGCCAAAGCCTTCTAGGTGGGCGCCCGACGCATTGGTAATCATCGCAATGTCAGGTTGCGCCAAATCGGTTAAATAGGCAATCTCTTGAGGATGGTTTGCGCCCATCTCAATAATGGCGTATTCATCATCCGGCCTTAACGCCAAGAGGGTGCGTGGAAGTCCAAAATCATTATTCAGATTCCCTTCGGTTGCCAGTGTCTTACCCGCATGCTCAAAAATTGTTTTTAGCAAGGTTTTGGTGGTGGTTTTACCGTTGCTGCCAGTGACCCCAATGACGGTTTTAACAGGCATCTGCTCGCGGTGCCATTTTGCAAACAGACCCAGTGCTATACGGGTATCGTCCACACACACACCTGGCACAATGCTATCAACCGTGTCCGAAACTAAAATCGCTACCGCACCCTGCTGAATGGCTTGGTCTATAAAACGATGCCCATCAAACTGTTCACCTTTAATCGCGATATAGAGTGCACCAGCTTGTAGCGTTCGCGTGTCGGTACTGATACTGGTAAACCTCACCGCACTGTCTGCGCTTAACGCCCCTATCAGGGCACCATTAACGGCTTCAACACTGCCTAACAGGTCACTAAGTGTCCAACTAAAATGATTATCTGACTGCATCTTTGAAGCCTCTTGGTTAATTGCCGTTGACGTGGTTTGACTCTGTTTTTCGGGAGCGGTTGTTACTTGGCCCTGCAATACCTGCAACCAACTATTGACATCATGCTCTAAAGGAAGCGTACCCTTTTCTGTCGCCTGTTTATTCACCGGTATTGGCTCTGACTTTGTTGTTTAGCCAATTCTGAACGATATCAGCATCTTTAAAAGGTTGTTTAACGCCACAAATATCTTGATAGTTCTCATGGCCTTTGCCTGCAATCAGCACCACGTCCTCTGCCTTGGCTAAGCTAAGCACTTTTTCGATGGCTTGCTGACGATTCGATACTTGTAGAACACGTTCAGGGACGGAAAATCCAGTCATAATCTGCTGGGTAATTTGCGCTGGCGATTCAAAACGGGGGTTATCATCCGTGACCATTACCGTATCCGCAATACGCTCCGACACCTTTGCCATTAAGGGCCGTTTACCTTGATCTCGGTCGCCACCACAACCAAATACAACCCAGAGTTTGCCAGATTGAGCAACCCCTTGCTCCGCTTCGGTGTTATCAACATCATGGTCAACGTCGTGATTAGCATCGTTATCTGCGTTTTGATTAACGTTATTATTAACATTATCAACAGCCTGAACATGCGCTTTAATCGCCCCTAAAACCTGCTCCAGTGCATCTGGCGTATGTGCAAAGTCCACAATGACCGTTGGCCAGATTTTAGCCTCTTTAAGGCGGTTATTTGTATGAACGTGTTGATCAACCCCCTCTGAAAACGACATTATGTCCTTCAAAATGGGCATCTCTTTTGAAACAACCAGGCCTGGTTGAATCATCTGCATTCGTCCCTCAACCGAATTTAACTGACTTAAAAGGCGCGTTATTTTCTTTAAGCTAAGGGAGGATTTTTCTAAACACGCTAAAATAATTGCAGAGGCGCACAGGATATTTTCAACACTAAACGCCCCCATCAACGGGACTTTAACAGCCTCTTCATCAGTTGTTTCATTTAAGGTTAGGCGCAGTTGTAACAGCAACCCTGAAGGGGTAAGCTCAGTGTTAATACAGCTTAATTCAGCTTCAACGCAAGGCTTGGTCGTATATCGAAACAGCCCGAATAACGCCTTTTCATTCGAGGGGTAAGCCAGCAACTGCTGAGCCACTTCATCCCCTACATTAATAATTTTGTGCAGAGAGGTATACTCTGTAAACAACTGTTTTTTGGCTGATTGATAGGCCTCAACTGACCCATGAAAATCCAGATGATCACGCGTCACCTGAGTGAGTGCAACCGCTTCAAAACAGAGATTTTCAATACGCTGTAAAGTTAAGGCATGTGATGAAACCTCCATCACCACAAAGTGTGCGCCTTGTGCTTTAAATTGAGCGATTAAACGGTGGACACTAACCACATCAGGCGTGGTATTTTGGGTCGCTTTTAAGTCCCCAAACAGACCGTTGCCTAACGTACCGATCAACGCCGTTCGATGGCCCAAGGCTTCAAGAAACTGAGCGGTGTAAAAGGCCGTTGATGTTTTACCGTTAGTGCCGGTAATACCAATGACCTTAACCTGCTGGCTGGGTGCGTCATAAAACCAATCTGCAAATGCACCTAATCTCTCACTCAGGTTTTCAATATACAAAAAAGGACACTCTTTCATCATCTCTTGCTGAGCACTTGACAGTAGCTTATCTGAAACAACCAGGCCTGGTTGTTTCAGCAGAACCGATTCTAGATAATCCAAACCATGTTGTTTTTCCCCCTTAAGCGCAATAAAACAGTCAAAAGGCCCAATTATCCTAGAGTCTGCACTGATCTGTAGAATACACTCAGAACTGACTCCGTCCTGTGCGGATTCAGCCTTCTTCTGCAACGCGCTATTTATAGGAGACTGGCTATCCCTGAAAAACTGAACAATAGAGGCGACTGTCTTCATTGACCATGCCCTCGGTTTGTTTTGCTTGTTTTGCGAGTACTGACAGTTTGATCCGGTGCAATATTTCTAAGGCGCAACGCCTCCTGCATCACCTCTTTAAACACGGGTGCGGCGACTAAACCGCCGTAATAGATGCCTCGACTGGGTTCATTAACCAGTACAACCATAATAAATTCAGGGTCTGACACCGGTACAATCCCTGCAAAAAGAGAGAGGTAACTGTTCTCTTCATAGCCCCCTAATTTCTTAGTTTTATGTACCGTCCCCGTTTTACCTGCCACACGATACCCGTCTATTTGTGCTTTAGGAGCAGTACCCCCCTTTGCCACCACCGCCTCCATCATCTCCAAAACATCGTTGGCCACTTCTCGCTTAACCAACTGCTTACCTTCTGGAGCTTCGGCTAATTTAATCAGGCTTAAAGGTAACATTTCACCTTCATTAGAAAACAGTAAATAGGAGTGTGCTAGATTTAATAAATTAACGTTAAAGCCATAGCCAAAGGAGGCTGATACTTGATCAATGATATGCCAATCCATTGCAGGCTTTAAATAACCCGTCGATTCGCCGGGTAGAAACACCCCTGAATCACGTCCAAACCCAATCTCTCGCCAAAAATCGTGCTGTTGTTCCGCTGTCAGTTTCATGGCGATTTTGGCAGCACCCACGTTACTGGACTTTTTAACCACACCAAGCGGGGTTAATACGCCATTATTATGTGTATCGCTGATTCGATTACCCTGAACCCGAATCGATCCAGGATGCGTATCAATTTGGGTCTCTTTGGTAATTAACCCTTCGTCCAACGCCTTGGCAACCACAAAGGGTTTGACGGTAGAACCAGGCTCTAACAAATCCGTTACCACTCGGTTCTTAATCGCTCGACCCCGTCTCTGACGCGTGTCATTTGGGTTATAACCCGGCAGACTCACGAGTGACAAAATCTCGCCTGTTTTGGCATCTAAAATAACCGAACTCGCAGAGAGTGCTTGATGCTTTACCATCACATTCTTAAGGGCTTTATAGGCAAAAAACTGAATGTTCTGATCAATACTCAACGTAATCGGTTGACCCGGTTGCGAAGCCACCACATCTTTCACAAAATCAACCACATGACCCGAACGATCCTTCACCACTTGCTTTTTGCCTGGTGAACCTTTCAGCCACTCGTCGTAAGCAAGCTCAACGCCCTCAATGCCCTTATCATCGATATTGGTAAAGCCGACCAAGTGTGCGCTTATTTCTCCTGCTGGATAATAACGCTTATATTCTGCTTGCGTATACACCCCTGTTAAGCGCATCGAATCTACACGTTCAGCCAAAGCTGGCACGATAGAGCGCTTAAGATACATAAATCGACGTTTAGGGTGTGCTCGAATTTTTTTGGCAAGTTTATTGACGTTACGACCCAGCACCTTAGCCACTCGGGCATAGGTATAGCGATAGCGATCAATGAGACGTTTATCCACCCAGATTGAGGGGTGCAGTTTGCTGACTTGAATCGTCCGCTCACCATTTTGATAGGTTAAATCAATATATTTTGTGTAAGTACCCGGCAGTTCTAATTCGGCAATTTTAGAGATAATTGTCTTATCACTTACCTGGGTGATAAAGCTTAATCGCTTGTGTTTATTATCTTTTAAGCGCTGGTTAAGCTGACGATCGGTTAAGCCAAGTAATCTTAGAAAAGAGAGGTAGTTTTGTTCGTGCTTAACAATCACTTTGGGATCAACCCAAACGGAAGCCATGGGAGTACTCAGGGCAAGCAACTCACCATTTCGATCGAATATATCGCCCCTAGAGGCGGGAATTTCAATGGTACGAATTTGGCGCTTATCACCTTCGCTCTGAAGAAACTCTGAGTCCATCACCTGCACATAAAAAGCACGGCCAATAATGGCCATAAAGCCTAATGCAATCAGAAAAAAAACAACGGTATCACGCTGTAGCCTATTCACCTAACACCTCCGAAGGGGCTCGGATATAGACCGTTTCAAAATGAGATTTATCCAACGTCATATCCAACTGAGTTTTAGCCACACGTTCAACACGTGCAGGCGACATAAGGTAACGTTTTTCAAGCAATAATCGACCTCGCTCTTCATGTGCATGAAGCGCATGTTTTAGCGACTGATAATAGCGGGTTTCTAAATGACGTATCTCATGTTGAACGCGTACGACCGCCACCGAACTTATGACGAGAATCACTATCAAAATAAACAGAAAAAGCCCACGCCACTTAAAAACATTTAAATGGGTGGGCTTGGGGAATCTTGCTTGCATAGTCAGTTACTCAAGCTGCTTTAACAGCTGAATGGCCATCATGCTGAGTAACCGGATTGGACGAACCGATTACCCAGCATAGGACTAGTCTGCTTGACGGCGTAGAAAAGCAGGAATATCTAAATAGCTTGAATCAGACATGGTGCCAACAGGCTCACCATTCACAACCATCTTAGGTCTGATTTGCTCAG
>JAADDM010000323.1 GCA_013153955.1 Gammaproteobacteria bacterium
TTGTATTCAAAGTATTCTGCACAAAACGCCTTTTAAAATTAAAAATGAGCAATCACTCTACGATATCTTCATGGAGCAGTTACAACTCGATAGCACCGAATCAATTGAAGCACATACCGTAGAAATCTCTCTAATGAGTCGAGGTAACAGGCCGATTATTGCTGAAGTTTCCGTCTCTATTTTAAAAACATCCATGCAACCTGAAGACACTGAAATTAGTCTGTTCATCAAAGACATTACTCACCAAAGGCAAGCCGAAGCAGACATTAAAAAGCTTGCTTACTTTGACCCGCTTACTAATTTAGAGAACCGAAGCTACTTCAAGTCTCAAATAGAACGACACATTCATGAGAACTCTTTCAAGCAGTTCGCGATTCTATTTTTAGATTTAGATGGCTTTAAACAGGTGAATGATTCGTTAGGACATAGCATTGGAGATGAACTTTTAAAAGTTATTTCAAAGCGTTTAACCCATACGCTCAGAAGCTCAGAAAGAGAGACGCATATCTGCCGTTTTGGAGGCGATGAATTTATCTTTATGCTTGGGGAGGTAGGCGAAAAGGATGCAGGAAGTATTACCCTAAGACTCCTTAAACAGATAGAGCGTTTAGTCAGAATCAAAAATGATGACCTGCAAGTAACAGGCAGTGTTGGGATTGCGATTTACCCTCAACACGGAACGGATGTGGACACTCTATTACGCCATGCCGATTCTGCAATGTATCAATCTAAGAACTCTGGAAAGAATACTTTCTCAATCTATGAGCAAACACTAGATACCGAGCTTTCACAGCGTATTTTGATTGAAAAACACCTTAGACATGCGCTAAGACTTAAAGAGTTCTCACTGGTCTTCCAACCTCAAATCAACCTTTCAACCCGTAAAACAATTGGGGTTGAAGCGCTGATTCGTTGGAATAACCCGGTACTTGGCTTTGTGCCACCTGACCAATTTATCTCCATTGCTGAAGAGAGTAATTTAATTGTTAGTATTGGTGACTGGGTTGCCCAGACCTGTGTTCAACAGTTAAAATTCTGGAAAGATACCCCTTTCCAGAACCTACACATTGCCATTAACGTCAGTAGCCAGCAACTTCAACAACCTAATTTCATGGAGTCTATTAGAAAACTGATGGATCATGCTGAAATCCCAAGTCATCTACTTGAAATTGAGCTAACAGAGCGTACCGTTATGTCCAATGCAGAAGAGAATATTGTGCTTTTCAATGACATTCGTAAACAAGGCTTTGGCTTATCAGTAGATGACTTTGGAACTGGATACTCTTCGTTAAGCTACTTAAAAAAGTTCCCTCTCAGTATTTTAAAAATTGATAAAAGTTTTGTCGATGGGCTGCCTAAAAATGATGATGATGTCAGTATTGCACATGCCATTGTCACCCTATCGCACAGTTTAAATATGCGTGTAGTGGCCGAGGGAGTAGAGACCGTTGAACAACTTAATTTCTTAACGGAGCTGGGCTGTGATTTTGTACAGGGCTATTACATTAGTAGACCGATTAAGATTGAAGCCCTTGAAGCCTGGTTAGCCAACCATGAGAATGGTTTGTCTAGCTTAGTAGCTCTTGAACATAAGCCCGTCTCTGCTGATGAATAAATTCAACCCTATCGGCTGGTTATTACTTGGAATGGTTCGCTTCTACCAACTCTTCATCAGCCCTATCTTAGGGCCTCGCTGTCGCTTTTATCCTTCCTGCTCACACTATGCCATTGATGCTTTAAAACAGCATGGCGTACTCTGTGGTAGCTGGCTGGCCATCAAGCGTATCTTTCGCTGTCACCCAGGCAACCCAGGTGGCGTTGACCCTGTACCAAGCTGTGGCTGTCACGCCTCAAACAAAGACGATAAAGCCTCAAAAGAGGATTAAAAAAGTCAGTTCACCTTTCATAAAATAAACTTTTAGGCGCTGATCTAATGATCAAAAGACTTAGGTTTAACTTTAAGAAGGCGTTGTACTTAATCCAAATAAAGGAAACTCCGTGACCCTGTCAAGCATGGTCAAGAGCGCTAATGCCAATAAGAAACTGTATAGGGGGGCTAAAGAAAGCAGGAAGTAGATTGAATAGAGAAGCTCTATCCATTAAGTGGAACGGTAGCGATTAAAACCACAGCACATTATTTTTAATGTGCTGTACAGATAAGTGTTAAATCATTCTCTGCTGAAGTTGCAATCATCTCTAAGGAGTCTTGAACGCCAATACTTGCTTCCTCCATTTTAACCAACTCTTCAACACCCGTAGAAAAATCACCTATCTCTAAGAGTTCAAGGGCACGTTTACCCGCTCTATGAACTTCAATATGAAACGCCTCAACCTCTTGATAACCCGGTAACTTTGAGTAACAAGCAACGCCCTCTCCTTGATAGTACCAGTGACCAAGACGACACTTATAATGATCAGATAGCTCGGTTGCATTTAAAGAGGCACACCCCATAAACGTTTTATAAATTTCCATTTTAAACACCATGTGATCGACTTTAGCGCCATTCACAAAACTTCGTAATGCCCCTGCTGAAATAACCCCTTCCATCTTGCCGTAAGCATCAATTAGACTTGAAATATTTTTATCTGCAGAGTCACTCTTGTCCTTGAGTGCCACAGCTTCACCAGATAGATTCATAATCTGTTTCTGTGAGTCATTCACTTCAGCCTGAATCACTTGCACCAACTTAGCAATATCAGCGGTTGCCTGAGCCGTTTTGGTTGATAAAGTTCTCACCTCATCAGCAACCACAGCAAAGCCTCGACCGGCTTCACCTGCTCTCGCAGCCTCAATCGCAGCATTCAATGCCAGTAGATTAGTCTGCTCTGAAATGTCTTTAATTAGGGAGACAATTCCGCCAATCGCATCCGCTCTCTCTTCCAACACCGCAATGGCTTCAGAGGCTTCAACAGCGGCATTACTTAAATGCATTACCCCTGGCGTAATCTCTTTTAAAGATTGATGCGCACTTTGAGAGACCGAAATAGATGCAATCACATCATCACGCCCACAGGCTAAATTAGCCCCTAAAATATGCATATTTGACTGAAATGATTTAACCCCATCTGCATAGCGCGCAATAACAGGGAATATCTTCTCTTTTTTATCTGTTTTAGGCACGCTCAGGGTAGCATTTTTCGCAGCAGCGGCACTTAACTGTTCTTTAAGCTGTTTAATCTCTTTATCCCGAAGACTTACTAACCCTTCAGCCCGCTCTAATGCTTTTTGTAACTTACGGTTTTGCTCTTTATGCTTAGAACTGGAAAAAAACATTACACTCTACCCTGTCAATTTATTCACTATACTTCCAGCAAAGCAGGATTAATGCCACTTTAAACCAATCATTTAAAACACCCCCGTTAGCAAAAGGGGGATGTAGGCCTGGTTGTTTTAAATTAACACGGAATAAATGGTTAAAAACACTGTTTTATCAGCGATATAAGAAAGGAATAGCGCTGCTAAACCTTGCATAAAAACCACTTCAATCTACATGCTTAATCAAAGGCGCTATTAAAAATGCAAAAGCATTGCCTTAGCCTCTATTTATGGTTAAAAAAACAGGCTAGAATATCCTCTTAACTTTGATTTAATTCGGAATGCCTATGTCAGTTACATCAACGCCAATCAGTGCCCAGCCTTCGGTCTCTAAGACCCTTTCTCTGCCGCGATATATTAATCGAGAGCAAAGCTTACTTGAGTTTAATCGCCGAGTACTGGCACAGGCAAAACGTGCTGATATCCCCCTGCTTGAGCGCTTAAAGTACCTATGTATCTCCAGCAGCAATATGGATGAGTTCTTTGAAGTACGTCTAGCCAGCCTAAATGAGTTAAAGGAAGACCCTGCGGCCGTGACCCAACCTGATGGTCAAGACCCCAAAGTGGTTATCAGCTGCCTCTCTAAAGAGGCGCATACGATTGTAGAAGACCAGTACCACACGCTGAATAACATCCTGATTCCAGAGCTTGAAAAAGAGAACATCCGTTTTTTACGCCGAAACCACTGGTCAGAGCAGCATAAAGACTGGCTGGCACAATACTTTATCGACTCACTTCAACCCGTTTTAAGTGCGGTAGGGCTTGATCCATCCCACCCTTTCCCGCGCGTCTTAAATAAGAGTTTAAATTTTATTGTTTCCCTTGAGGGTAAAGATGCCTTTGGCCGCTCAAATGGCCTGGCGATTGTGCCTGTTCCACGCTCCCTACCCCGTATTATTAAGTTACCTGAAGCGGCCACAGAAGGCGAAAATGACTTTGTCTTTCTCTCCTCTATTTTACACGCCAATG
>JAADDM010000262.1 GCA_013153955.1 Gammaproteobacteria bacterium
CACGCTGCCGTTAGGTTGCTCGGAGAGAACTATGGCACGGATACAACCTCCACTACGGATAAACAAATCGCCGTATTACCCTGAGGATGTAAAACAACTCGCCGATAGCGTCTTTCGCCGAGTTGTCGATGCCTACGGGCTCAAATACTACGATGGCCTCGGAGGTCTGAGCGGTTATGACGGAGAGCGCGCTGACGAGTGTCGCGACCTGCTGCGCGACATCGAAGCCCTTCTTGATGCCGCTTACGGCCTCGGCTATGAGGATGGAACTGCGTTCGTGCGCCGAATGGCGCGCGGAGACGTGGCTATTTCTGAAATAAACGCAACCTAACACCCCATCGAGCGGACGCACCTGACGGTGCGCCGCTCATGTAAGCGTTAGGTGGGCAGTCTGTAGGGTAGTACACTCAAGTTTACAGGAATAGCATAATGGAAGGCGAATCTAATCCTTTACCGGACAACATCGAAATATCACCACCTCAAGAAATATCGGGAGTTGAACAGCCAAAAGAGATAAGTTCTCAATCAGCTGAGTTTCTCATGGCGGAGTACGAAAGGTTAAGTGAAGTTGGTCAACAAATTGACCAGAGAGCGTCACGGCGTTTTGAATTTTACTTAACACTAATAACAGCTGTTGGGGGCGCGTATTTATTGCTTCTTCAAACGCAAACCCAAATCATCATCCCAAAATCAGTGATCGACCTTGTTGCTTTAGCTTTTCTGATTTATGGAGCTATTACTTTTTTGAATATGACATTTGCAAGTGTTTTTGGTTTGGAAATATTCAGAGCACAGGATGAAATTCGGAGATATTTTATTGAGAGAGACACAGAAATTGGGAACTATTTTTACTTCAAAAAGACAAAACCTAGTAGAAGTAGAATTTTCAAGATAATTCCCAGCAGTATACGTGGTGGAAGCGAAAAATTAGTAATAACACTCATCAACAGTGCGATACTTACCTATTTACTGCTATCGTTATTAGAAAATTATTTCTTCATCAGTTTGCATCACAGTCAACAAGTTTTGTTATCAATGACGACGTTTGTTGTATTGGTATCATTTCACGCTACTTATGTCAGAATAATGTATAAGCAGGCATGATGTAGATTAAGATGTAGGTAAAATGATATAGCCCACCTAACCCTGCGTTGAGCGGACTTGCTCGCCTCGCTGCGCTCGGCTACGCAAGCCGCTCACGCCCCTGTTGGGCGGCTTCGCTGCCCGGAAAGGAGGCTATTATGCCAGATAGCAAAACCGAAGCCATTGTTTGCCCCCATTGCGGGGCGGAGCAAGAAATCGAGATTGTCTGGCTGGAAAATGACCCCTGGCCGCAGTATGCACATGTTTGTTCAGCCTGTGGCTATCTCATCACAGAATCAGAATGGCCGGCAGCGAACAGCCCAACACCGCGTCCAGCGGACGGCGCTACGCGCCGCCGCTGACGCTGACCGTTGGGCGTAGGATGGCCTTATGAAAGAGAAGAGTGATTTTTTGTCTGGAATTTTTGATTTTTTGGGGCGAAGAGTAATTTTAGCAATTCTTGGATTGATAGTAACACTTGTATTGGTGGCTCTATTCTTAAGTATACAAGCAGGTTTGCAGCAGGGTAGAGAGGTTGGCTTTTTGTGGGGATTGGTGACAATGGGAGCTAAATCGGCTCCGTATACTGCTCACATTCCGTATCCTACTTGCACTCCGTATCCTACTTATACGCCATATCCTACTCGTACCCCACATCCCACTCATATTTCATATCCCACTTATACCCCGTATCCTACCTATACTCCTTGTCCTATTTATGCTTATCCTACCCCTGCTGCTTCTGTTTCACGGTTATTACAAGGGAAAGTAATTGCCAATAATGGCCTTTTCGTACGCGCTGCACCTTCGCAAGACGCGGAGATATTAGGAGTACTTTATAACGGGGCATGGATTATAGTGAATGCCCGTTCTGAGGATAGCAAATGGGTTCGCATTGATGCTCAAACTGTATATGATCCAGATCCAAAAGTAATGCGGAAGTATGATGAACAAGTTGATTTTACAGGGAAATGGGTTTCGGTTAAAGGTCTTTCTATTAAAGGTAGCATTAGCACTTTGCCTGTAGGGTACGCGATTCCAGAAAGACATATTGCATCAAGAGTACGACTTAATATTAGGGAATGCCCTGAGGGCAATGTGGTTGGAAGTTTGCGTCCTGGAGAGATAGTATATCCTATTGGAAAATTTGCAAAAGATATAAATGGTCAAACGTGGATATGGATCCAAATTGATGCATTACCAATATATAGAAATATGGGTTATGAAACTTTGTGGATTGCGGCCAAGCAAGGCAACTATTACAACGTGGATGATCCTTACGGTTTGATATCTATTCTTAGCGAAATATTGCCCTCTTGTCCTACACCAAACGGGTAAAGTCGCCCAACCCTGCGTTGAGCGGACTTGCTCGCCTCGCTGCGCTCGGCTGCGCAAGCCGCTCACGCTTTTGTTAGGGTTCGTTTGTAAGGAAAAGAGCGGCGGCGCGTTTTGCAATGTTGAGAGCGAGCAAGGGAAGGGCATGTTGGCGCAAGTGGTTTTGGAAAGGCAAGGAGCGGGTGAGCGCCGCGCAGGTTGGTGAGTGAAAGCGAGCGTTGAACCGCAAAGTGTTTCCACGCCGCGAGGCAGGTCGGCACATTCCCAAGTTGAGCGTGAAACCAAGGCTTTCCCGGCAAAGCGTCCGCGGCGCGGCAAGTTGTGTTTCCGCCCAAGTGTTTTTGCAAAATCTGGCGTGAGCGCATGGGTGAGGCATGGGTGAAACTTTGTCCGGTTGAGCGTGAGGCGCAGGCGGTTTGGCGTGGCAAAGGACAGCCGCAGAGGGTTTGCAGTGGTTGTGGGGTGTGCTGGCTGAAGTCAGTCTTTGAGGCAAAAACTGCGCCTGAAAAGTGCGATTGTGTTGTAAAATGAAAGTGGGTTTTGAGGGCAACGAAGCGAGCGCGTAACAATGAAGCGGGTCAAACCCAGGCTTTTCAAACCGAGGTGCGTTGCGTGGTAAGGTGCAGGTTTTCACCCTAACCCTGCGTTGAGCGGACTTGCTTACCTCGCTGCGCTCGGCAACGCAAGCCGCTCACGCTTTTGTTGGGTCGCTATGAGATTTAGGAGGTATAGTCGTAGAATGCCAAAACGAAAATCCTTTAAGGCGCCGAATACAAAACCGATACAAAAAGATGGACAAGTGTCATCGTTTGACGTAATAAGTCAACTTTCAATCCTCAAAGATTTATCAAGTACTTTGGGGATAGTAATAGGTTTGGCTTATGTTGCTGGTTTCTTGATTACAAACATATACCTGAACACAAAGTATGGAATTTACGATTTTTCCTTAGTGAAAGCTCGCTATATCTATGCTGGAGTAATATTTTTATTACTTTGCTTAATGGCGTTATTTGACTCCTTTGTGATTTTGAAGAAAATAAACTTTGAGGGAAAGAAAACGTTACAGTCAAAATTAGGAGCGCTTTTATCTATTGGTTTTATGTATATGACTGTAAGTAGTATTTCGGGGCTAGCCGTTAAGGGGCTGCTGGTTGCTGCTGAAGGGGGGAGGATAGAAGCAATGCGGGAGTTTCCAATCACATTTTGGTTTTGGCTTGCTATTCCACTTGTCACGCTTCATATCTGGTATTTGAAACGGGGTGGGCCGAGAAGTATTGGTATCCCGTTGCCTTTTTCTAGCTCCGTGATTACAAGTGTAATAGTATTAGCATCACTGTATAGTGTTTTGTTTTACCAATTCCTCCCGATATCGTTAGGTGGGGGGATGCCCAGTCCTGTGAAAATAGTTGTCTCTGAAGATTCCAAAAATCTAGTTCAACAGATAGTACCTTTTGAAGACCAGAATATCAGCAGTATCGTTTATCTCATTGATCAAAGTGATAGGTTTTATTTCCTTCTTGTTAAAGACTCTAAAACAAACAAGGCCCATCCAGTAGAAATTGATAAGTCGTTGGTGATCGGAATTGTCCATCCAATGGATACTGCCATTCCCTTTACAATTAAGTCTAATCCTTAGATTGCCGCTACCCAACCCTGCGTGCAGCGGACACGGCTACGCCGTGGGGCAACGTTGGTGGTTTTGAGGCGGTGTAGCGTTGCCGCCAATGGTGTTGGAAGGCACGCCGTGCCGCTGACGCTATTGTTGTGCGGCGCAACTTAACAATTCGAATGTGATATGACAGAACATACCAGCATAAAGATAACTTTGAAAGAAAACGGCTTGCATTCA